>JAJDAI010000869.1 GCA_029261955.1 Deltaproteobacteria bacterium
GCCGCGACCACCTCGTAGAGCACCGACGGCTCGACTCCAGGCTTCATCCACTCCAACAGCCGTTTCGTCTTCTCGTTCTCCAGCCGCTCGCTCCTAAGCCGGGCAAGGACCTCAACCTCGATCTTGTCGACGATCCCGTCGGGGAGCAGAGCTACGACGCAGAACTCAACACCCGGCGGAGTGCCCTCCGCGAAGGTCCTGTTGTACGCGCGCTCCCTGCTGGCGAGGTCGCGGCTCTGGCCGAACTTGCAGTGCGCCCTCCACACCTTCGGCACCTTGTCGCGCCGTCTCTTGTCCTGATCGATCGGCTGCGGGTGCTCCTCGGTGGTCCGAGGCACCACGATGTAGAGCCCGACGCTGAAGTTGCCTGTTGTCGGTACCGCTGCAGACTGGTGCTGCCCGCCACGGCCCTTGGAACCGGCGCGTTCCTGGTTTTCGCGCCCCCGCCACCCCGCCCTCGCGAGCAAGTCCATCCAGACCCTGTGTCCCAGGTTCTGTTCGGGATGGTCGCGTAGAAGACGGACACCGTCCGCGACGTCCTCATGGAGGAGTTCAGGCCGGGGACTCCAGGGGTGAGACGTGCCCACCTGCTTCTCAGCCTCGTCGGCCAGCGCCCAAAGCTTCTGTGCGGTTGCGATGTTGCCCCCTCTGTTCACGAAGCGCCCGACTCGCAGGCACCAGTTGACGTGAGCCTCGATGCGCGTGCCGTTCCGCTTGTCGTGGTGGACATAGCGAAACCACTCCTGCCTGAAGCCGAGGAGAAGGAGCCGCCGAAGCGCATCCAAGGTGGCCTGCGGATCACTGAAGTCGGTCAATGTCGTCCCCCAGCCCTGCCCACGCATTGCACGACATCAGCGGCTGCTTGTTCGAGTTCCAGGTCGATGATCGTCGATTCATGCACTTGCCCCCGTCTCCCTCGCCCCACTCGACCTGCCCGAACGGGCCAATCTCCCGGCTGGAAAGAGCGTAGTACCGGCAGGATGCGCAGACCCTGCGGCTTCCCATCGTATTGCCCATCAGAGCTGCCGCCCGGCACGTGGCGCCGTCACCGCAGACAGGTAGACCAGCGTGTCGTTGAGCGTCAGGGCCACGACCTCGGCCGTGCCGACGCGCGCACGAAGTTCAACGCCGGCACCAACGCCGGCGTGCTGCGTCCAGGCTGCGTCCACGAGCGAGCGCAGCAGTGCCTCGGCCCGCGTGCCCGCCTCCTCCGGCAGCGTGGCGACAGCCCCGTCTTCCGCGGAGCGCGCGTAGGCCTGGATGCTGGCGCGGCCGTGCTCCTCGAAGCTGCTGGTCGTCGAGAACAGGTCCAGCCCCACGTGTTCCGGGCTGACGACGACGACACCCAGCTGGTCCCCCAGGGGCTCCCAGGGCACCTCGGCATCGTCGTGCCCGTCCGTGGCGTCCAGCACGTCCGAGAGCGCGCTGGTCCTTGAGCCGACGCCACGTCGGCGTGCCTCACGCTGCACCTCCTCCCAGATCAAGCCCTGGTCGCTCCGGCGGTTGCGACGCTTCGCCAGGGACGCACCAGAGCTGCGGTAGAGCCCGTAGCGCAGCGTCGGGGGCACGCTTCGCCCCTTCGAGCTGAACCCGCCCTCGCGCTGTCTCGGCGACCATCGCCCTTGCTCGATGCAGGAGACCGGCACGCGCAACGTGCACGCCGGCATGATCACCACGGGAGCGTTGACGACGCGGTTCTGTAGTCCGCCGAGCAGCTCCGCCCCCGGCACGATCAGGACCGGCAGGTCACCGTCGTTTCGCGCCTCCAACTCGGGAACCCGCGCGCCCCCGTCCAGCTCGGTCACCGTCAGCGTGCCCAGCCTCAGCGCCTTCGTCAGGCTGCAGAGCTGCGGGCCTGCACCGGTGCCAGTCAGGGGCACGCAGACCGCGCCCTTCAGCTCCTGTGGCTTGCCTGCGCGCAGCGCGTTGAGCTGTGCCCTTGTCGAATCTGGAAGTCTGGCCATCTCGTCTCCCTGGATGCGCCGGAGCGGCGCCTGCTGAGGAAGATGTAGGGTGGGCGGGGGGTCAAAATGTGACCGGGTGGGCGGAACACCGTGGCTCGCGGAGGCAAGGATGCTGGACAAGGTGGCGGACCTACTGCTCCTGGCGCAGAACCAGCCCGGCAAGGCGGTGACCTACGCAGCCCTCGCCGCTCGGTGGGCGTTGAAGCCACGCATGGTGCGCAGGCTGGCCCAACGGGCCGTTGATCTGGCGCAGCAGTCGGACTTGGGCTCGCTGAAGCACGTCCACCTCGACGGCAGCGGGGAGTGGCTCCCGGGGGAACCGGGTGCCGTTGTATGGACGGCCGCTCGCCCAGCCGAATACACCAGTCGAGCCCAGGCGGTTGCCGCACACCTTGCGGCCTTGCCGTTTGAAGCGGCGGGGGCCCGTGACGTCGTCAGTGACCTGGGCAAACTCGCGGAGACTGCGGTCGCGCCCCACTTGCGCGAGGACCTCAAAGAGCTGCGAAAGCGCGCCTTCTACTACCAGCCTGCCGTGGTCCGGCGAGTCGACCCCGAGGTCGTCAGGCTCGCGCTGGAGGCCCTTGTGCTGCGCCGACCGCTGATGGTCGGCACGTACACGAGCCCGAACTACGACGCCCCGCAGACGGATGTTGTCCTCGAACCCTGGACGCTTGTCCACAGCTTCGACGGCCTCTACCTGCTTGGGCTGGACCGTGCAGAGCCGCGAGCCTCGGCCCCCCGCCGTCCGATGGCACTACACCGAATGTCCGCCGTCTCGGTAGACCGGACTGAGTGCTTCGAGATTCCCAGTGGCTACCACCCGAAGACGTACCTTGACCATGGCTTCGGCCCGTACCTGGGTCGGCCGGGCTCCACGGTGATCTTCGTGCCCGACAGCGAGTGGAAGTTCGTGCGCGAAGTGGAGTTCGAGCACCTTGTCGGGCAACCCCGCGAAGTGCCCGGCGGTGTCGAGATCACCCTGGGTGTGGGCTTCAACTGGGGCATCGACCGGTGGTGTAGGTGGATGGGGGCCGAGATCGTGGCATCGGATCACGCCCCGGCGGATCTGCCGCTGAGGGAGCCCAGGCACGACCAGGACGCCTCGGGTAGCCGGCCCTGATCTCACCGTCAGGCTCGCGGAGCCGCTCAGTAGCGTGGCTCTTGCCGGGGCGCGGTGTGCTGACCGCCAGCGCGTTGGCGGCCGGCGACGAGGCCATGCCCCCAGCTCAAGACCGCCGATCGTCGACCTGGCCGGTAGAGCTTCGGTCTTCCGTGCGCGAGCTGGGTGGCCCGACGATGGAGATCACTAGACCGCGAACATGCCGCCACGGCTGCTGTTCAGCGTGGGCAGCACAGACTTCAGGAACCAGTCCTGGAAGTGTTCGAGAACGGCTTCGCCCTCCGCATCGAGGGACATCACGTCGCGTTCGCCGCCGACCTTGCCGTTCCTGATCAGGACCTCAGCCTCTCGGCAATGCCCGTGGTCGAGCGACTCGACCTCAATTGTCCAGGCGAAGCGCTCCCATTCATAGTCTCTGCTCGGGTACTCGACGGTGAACCGTACCCCGACAGAGGCCTTCATCCTCGT
>JAJDAI010000870.1 GCA_029261955.1 Deltaproteobacteria bacterium
CGACGACGTCGTCGCCTACCAGGTGGACGATCCCCTCGTGCCCGGCGCCGCGGCCTGGACCGCCGGCGGCTCGATGACCTGGGAGAACGCCGGTGGAGCCCACGTCGTCGCCTTCGCGGCCGAGGACGCCGTCGCGCTGCCCGACCCGGTGGCCCTCCTGGAGCCGGCGGAAGGCTCGCTGACCGATGCCGCCTCGGCCCTGCCGCTCACCGTGCGGTGGACGCCCGGGGACGACGGCTCCTTCGTGACCGTCGGGGTGGTCAAGGACCTGAACAGCCCCACCTACATCGCCCACGTGCCCGACACCGGTGAGCACACCATCCCCGCGGACTACCTGCACGATCAGCTCGGCGCGGGCCGGGCGCAGGTGGTGCTGGGCCGCAACATCGACACGGTGCTGCCCCACCCGCAGGGCGACCTGATCGTGCGGACGCGCGAGGAGCGCCGCGCCTCGGTCAACCTCCTGCCCGACGTGGTGCTCAGCCCCGCCTTCGGGCGACCGGGCGACAGCCTCGACATCGAGGTCAGCTGGTTCACGGGCTCCTTCGCCGGCACGACCGCGGACCTGGGCGACGGCATCGTGGTGACCGACCTGGTCCCCGATCCCGGCGACGAGCACCGCGCGACCCTGAGCGTGGACATCGCGATCGACGCGGCGCTGGGCAGCCGCGAGCTGGCGCTGAGCGGCAGCGAGTCGATCACCTGGCCCGCGGCCTTCTCGGTCGTGGACCTCGTGCCCTCGGACACCTGCGACGACGCGACCGCGGCCGGCCCCCTGCTGCCGGGCGCCTTCGCGAGCAGCACGGCCGGCGCCGAGGACGACATCCGCGTCTACGACTGCCTGCCCTGGTCCCTCGCCGGGCCCGACACCGTCTGGGCCGTGGATCTGGCCGAAGGCGAGGAGCTGAACGTCGTGCTCGAAGCGCCCGCCCCCGTGGACGGCGCGCTGCTGGTGCTCGCTGACTGCGACGACGGCTTCTCGACCGTGGCCTGCGCCGACGACGGCCTGGAGGGCGACCCCGAGCTGATCAGCTACCAGGCGGAGGCCGCCGGCACCGTCTACCTGGTCGTCGATGGCTACTACTTCGCCGAGAAGGCCACGGCCTTCGGCGGCCCCTTCACCCTCATCCTCGAGGCCGGGCTGCCCGAGCTGGAGCCGGCCTGGCTGCTCCCCGGGACCAGCGAGACCTTCACCCTGCGCGGCGACTCCGCCTGGGGCGTGGTGCTCGCCTCGAACATCGACTTCGGGGACTCGGTGGTGGTGGAGGCCGTGAGCGCCGGGGCCTCGCCCACCGAGCTGGTGATCCTCGCGACCGCCGCCCCCTCGGCCGCGGCCGGCCCCCGCACGATCGTCGTCAGCGACCCCGCCCTGGGCGACGTGAGCTTCCCCGACGCGCTCTTCGTCACCGACTGGCCCGCCTTCGACACCTGCGAGGACGCGGTCGGTGACCCCGTCGCGCCGGGCGCCGGGACCGCCTACGCGCCCGGCGCGTCGAGCGACTACGACGTGGTCTCCTGCCTGCCCTACGACTCCTTCGGCGCGGACGTCGTCTACCCGCTCGACCTGGTCGCGGGCGAGGTGCTGGACGCCAGCGTGCAGGGCCCGGACGACCTGCAGCTCTACATCCTGGCCGACTGCGGCGACCCCGCCTCCTGCATCCCCGACGCCGCCGTCGACGACACGGTCGAGGGCGAGGTCGAGGCCATCGTGGCCTGGACCGTGCCCGCGGACGGCCGCTACTACCTCGTCGTGGACCTCTTCGGCCCGCTGGTCGACCCGCTGGCCCCCTGGTCCTTCACCCTGGACCTCTCCGTCCAGTGAGCACCCCCGATCTCGCGCCCCGCTTCCCCGATGCGCTCGTGGTCATGGCGAAGCCCCCTCGCCCAGGCCTCGTCAAGACGCGGCTCTGCCCCCCGTTGACGCCCGCGGAAGCGGCGGAGCTGTACCGCGCCTTCCTGGTGGACATCGGCCGCGAGACCCGGTCCTGGCAGCACCCCTGCGACCGCTTCGTGGCCTGGGCCGGAGACAGCGAGCAGCCGCCCGACGATCTGCGCGACGCGGTCGGGGATGGCTTTCGCTGGCTGCACCAGGAGGGGCCCGACCTGACGTCCCGGATGGAGCGCGTCTTCACCCAGCTCCAGGACGCCGGCTACCGGCGCATCGTCATGCGAAACACGGACTCGCCGCACCTGCCCATGAGCTTGCTGGCGGATGCGTTCGAGGCGCTGGGGAGTGGCGCTGCCGTGCTCGGCCCAGACCTGGACGGCGGCTACTACCTCGCCGGCCTGGACTCGTCCCCGGCCGGCATCTTCCCCCGCACGATGAGCACCGACTCGGTCCTGGTCGAGACGGTGCGGCTGGCCGAGGCCCGCGGCCTCCAGGTGGTGCAGTTGGAGTCCTTCCTGGACGTGGACAACGCCGACGACCTCGCGACCTTCTGGCTGGAGTTCGGCGGCCGCGCCGACGTCGCGCACTGGGCGACCTTCGCCCTGCTTCAGGACAGCGACATCCTCGACCGCCTCGGAGACGCCCCATGATCCGGCTCGCCCTCGCCCTGCTGTTCCTGCCCGGCTGCGTCGCCTTCGGACTCGGGGGCAGCATCGACGGCGAGGAGCTGAGCTTCGCCGAGGCCGTCTACATCGAGGACGCGGGCACGGATCCGGGCACCTCGCTCCCCTTCCACGACCTCGACGTCTGGCTGATGCCGGCCGAGGGCTCCTGCGAGGCCATGCCGACGCTGCTCGCTGGCATCCTGGACCTGCGCGAGCAGATGGATCTGGGCCGCCTGGACGCCGCGGGCTACTGCGAGGCCTGGGAGGATCTCTTCGAGGAGGCCTTTGGCCTGGAGCCCTTCTGGGTGGCCCACGCCCGCCTCCGGGCCCTGCCGCGCGACGCCGGCCAGGACGTCGACACCACCTACGGCTTCCGCGACGACGCCGAGTCGGGCCAGGGCGACGGCCCGAAGTTCGACCTCGACGTCGCGCGCTACCCCGCGCCGCTCTTCGATGCGTGCGCGACGGAGTTCAGCGGCGAGGGAGCGGAGTACGGCCCCACCGTCCACGCGGCGGACGGAGGCACCATCGACGTGACCGAGTACAAGTCCGAGGAGTCGGTGACGGCGACCTTCAAGCCGCACGTGGACGGACAGGACAGCGACGACCTGACGGGCGAAGCGACGGCCGATCTCTGCCGCGGCGCGACGGACTGGCCCCTCGTCTTCGGACTTGGGCGCTGATCGTTTTCGACTCGGCTCAGGCCCCCGGCTTCGGCTAATCTTGGCAGCCGAGAGGATCGCCAGCGAATGAGCGGCACACGCCGACCCCACTACGCAGCCCACCCCGGCTCCACAGACGACGACGACGCACCCTGGGAGCAGGGCTCGGCGGCACCCAAGCCGAAGGCTGAGTCAAACCGGCCGAACCAGGCGGTGCTCAACCGGCTGAACCGTGCCCGGCCACCCGGGTCGCCGCCGATCGAGGTCCGGCCGAAGCCGGCCCCGCCGCCACCGCCGAAGCCCGACCCCGCGGAGTTCTGGTCGTCGCCGGGCCTGCAGGCCGTCACCCCCAAGAAGGCCGCGGGCCCCGAGTTCCTGTCGGGCCCCGACGAGTACTTCGACGCCGCCACGGGCTGGGACTTCGACGCGATCACCGACAGCCAGATCGTCGCCGTCTCGGGCGCCACC
>JAJDAI010000088.1 GCA_029261955.1 Deltaproteobacteria bacterium
CCAGCAGGATCAGCGGCACGCGGCCCCGCGCCGTCAGGGCGCGCTCGCCTTCGGGCCAGCCGCTGCGATCCAGCACGGCCTTGTGGTCCCCGGTGATGGCCACGAGCGTGTCCTCGAGGATCCCCTCGGCCTCCAGCCAGCGAACCAGCTCGCCCACCTCATGGTCCGCGTAGCGCACCGAGGCGTGGTAGCGGTCCTCCATGGAGTCGGGGTCGCCGCTCCAGAAGGGGGCGGGCGGCATGCCGTAGGGGGCGTGGCTCGTGAGGGAGAGCAGCACGCCGAGGAAGGGCTGGTCGCGGGCCACCGCCTCGCGGATGCGCCGCCGCCCGAGCTCCATCAGCTCCGCGTCGTTGTAGGTGCCCCGCCAACCGAAGTCCGCGCGCGGCAGGTCCTCGGGGAAGCCGTCGGCGTTGACGTAGTCGAAGTGCCGCCGGCGCAGGAAGGACGCGCGGTGGAAGTAGACCCCCGCGTGGCCGTGCAGCATGAAGGTGTCGAGGCCGGCCTCCGTCGCGAGGTCGCTGAGGCAGGTCACGGGGATCGTCTGCCACTGCGCGGTGGATGAGAGGGCCGCGCCCGAGACCCCGCAGAGCGCGTTGAGGATGGCGGGCCCCGTCAGGTACTGGTTCTCGTAGTAGCGGTCGAAGAGCACGCCGCGGGCGGCGAGGCGGTCGAGCTCGGGCGTGGCCGAGGCGCCGTCCGGCGTCAGCGCGCCCATGGCGGTGGCCTGTAGGGACTCCACCAGGATGATCAGCAGGTTGCGGGGGATGTCGGGGTCCGCCCGCCGCTCTGCAGACCGGATGCAGGGGGCCTCGGCCGGGGCCTCGGTGGGGCAGGGGGCAGCCTCGGGCACCCGCCAGAGGGGATAGGCCGGGTCTGCGGCCCGCCAGCCGGGCCGCGCCGGGAAGACGTCCTGGGCCGTGGCGAAGACCGCCGCCTGCCGCAGCTCGGGGTCCGCCTTGGCGCTGTGTCCGGCGTTGGCCAGCCCGGACCAGGCGCCGCGCCCGAAGAGGTACCAGGGGGAGCTGGAGGGATCCCGCGCGTCGCCGACCAGGCTGGCGGCGATGAGCGCGGTGACGAGGCCGGCGACCGCCGACGTGGCCACCGAGCGCAGGCCCGGCCGCGCAGCCAGCAGGACACGGCCCAGGAGCAGCGCGAGGATCGCCGGTCCGAAGAGCGAGACGGCGAACCAGGGTCCGCGGATGGCGCCCGTCACCTGCCACATCGCCTTGTCCGCCGTGCGCAGCGGCACCGTCGCCAACCCGGTGGGGCTCGCGTGCACCTGCATGAGGCGGAAGAACTCGACGTCGGCGTAGTTGACGAAGGACACGGCGAAGGTGAGCACCGCGAGCGTGCCCAGCGCGATCCGCGGCGCGCGGCGGGCGATCGCGAGGCAGACCGCCGCGACGAGCAGGCAGACGCCGGCGTCCCCGAGCAGCGCGGGCAGCACGCCCTCGTCGAGCAGGCCGGGGTGATCCAGCATCAGCAGCAGGCGGTACAGCCCAAAGGACGTCACCGGGGGGGCGAGCCAGAGCGCGAGCTGGAGGAGAGGGCGGAGCTGCGGCATGGACCGGGGCGGGATCCTACCTGCTGCGCGGCGGCGGCCCGGCGGCCGGGATGCGCAGGCGGGTCGCGCCCAGGGGGGCGACGGGGAGGCAGGCCGCGGGCCAGACGTCGGGCTGGACCGGAGCGCAGGTCGCGGCGTCGGCGACGCGCTCGGCGAAGGGGCGGGCGACGCCGGGGGCCAGCACGGCCCAGGCGACCGGGCGGCTGTGCGTGGCCTCGATCGGCTCGCCTGCCTCCAGCGGCACGCCCGTCGGAAGGGCGCGCAGGTCGGGGCCGGAGAAGACGAGCACGGTGTCCAGGTCCGGCTTGTGGGGCAGCGCCGCGACGTGCACCGCGACGTCGACCCCGCAGCGGATCGCCGCCAGGCGGGGGGGCAGGTGCTCGCCGCCGGCGTCGAGCACGAGGGCGCCGCCCCGCTCGCCCCAGGGGCAGACCGCCGCGAGGTAGTCCTCCACCCCGGACTCGCGGGAGAGCACATGGGCGATGGTCGGCAGCCACAGGCGAGCCTCGCCGGGTACGGCCAGCAGGGGCGCTGTGGCCGGTCCGACGGAGACGAAGGCGAGCCCGGCCACCGCCGCCAGCCCGGCGCGCAGCGGAGCGCGAGCGGGCCAGGCTGCCGGGGTGAGCACCGCCAGCCCGGCGACGGCCGCCAGGTAGCCCGGTTCGCTGGCGTAGAGCAGGAGGTAGAAGCCCGCGTTCACGGCCACCGTGGCCCAGAGGGCCTTGCGCCAGCTGCCTCCTCCGCGGGTCCAGGCGAGGGCGGGGAGCAGCGCCAACACCAGACCCAGCCCGACGATCTGGGCGTTCACCGCGAAGAGCACCGGGTCGAAGGCGCCCCCCAGCAGACCGAAGCGGGACACGAAGAGCTCGAAGACCAGCGCGTCCTGGGCCCGCGCCCACAGCTGGGGGTCGGTCTGCGCCAGCGCGAGCTGCCACCAGCCGGCCACCGTCGCGAGGCCGACCGCGGCCGCCGCCCCCCAGTGGCCGGCCCGCCGCCCCCAGAACACCCAGACCAGCAAGGGCGCGCTGAGCAGCGCGAGCGTGGGGCGAATGCTGCCCGCCGCCGCC
>JAJDAI010000871.1 GCA_029261955.1 Deltaproteobacteria bacterium
CTGGACGATGCGGACGAGTCGGTGCGCATGGCCGCCATCGACGCGGCGGAGGCCCTCGGCGCCCCGGCGCTCATCGACCCGCTGATCCCGCGCCTGCTCGACCCCCGCTCGGCCCTGCCGGCCCGGCGCGCCCTCGCGTCCTGCCTGGCTGACAACGCGGACCTGCTCGACGCCCGGCTCGCGGCCCCCGAGACCAGCCCCGCCCTGCGCGCCGCCCTGCTGGACGTCGCCGGGAGCCTCGGCGAGGCAGGACACCGGGCAGTCCAGCCCTGGCTGCTCGACCCCGACGCTCGGGTCCGGGGCGCCGCGGCGCGGGCGCTGCGCCGGGCCGGCGGCCAGCCCGACGTGGAGAAGCTGGATCGC
Source organism: Deltaproteobacteria bacterium (assembly GCA_029261955.1). Classification (GTDB taxonomy): domain Bacteria; phylum Myxococcota_A; class UBA796; order UBA9615; family UBA9615; genus CALCXL01. The sequence goes on from JAJDAI010000871.1 coordinate 364, forward strand.
GCCCTGGAGCTGGAGCTGACCACCGCCTGCGGCCACGCCGCGACGCTGTTCGCCCTGGACGTGGCGGACGACGCCTTGACCCCCTCCGCCCTGCGCGAGCGGCTGGTTCAGGCCGGCGAACGCGCGCTGGAGCTGGCCGCGCTGGCCCAGGGCAACCTGCCCGTGGACTCCATCCGGCGGTCCCTGCGCTCGCGCGACCGGCGGCAGCGGGCCAACGCCCTGGAGCTGCTCGAGACCCTGCTCGAGCCGGGGCGGCGGGAGCTCGCGGTGGCGGTGGTCGGCGCGGACGAGGCGGCGCTGCTCGAGCGCTCGTCGAGCGGCGCCGAGCAGGCCCCCACGACCCTGGTCGAGCTGGCCGGCAGCGACGATCGCTGGCTCCGGGCCTGCGCCCTCTTCGATCTGGGCCGGTCGGGTGCCCGGGACGCGGCCGACACCGCGCGGCACGCCGTCGTCGACCCGGACCCGCTCGTCGCGGAGACGGCCCGGCAGGCCGCAGCGAGCCTCGACCCTTCCGATGGAGCTGAAGCCATGGCGATGACGACGTTGGAGAAGGTCCTGTTCCTCAAGAGCGTGCCGATGCTGGCGGCGCTGCCCGGCGAGGCCGTGGCCCAGATCGCGCCCATCGCGGGCGAGGTGCGCGTCGACGAGGGCGAGCGCTTCATCCAGGCCGGCGAGGAGGGCCACTGCCTCTACGTCATCGTCGATGGAGCGGTCGACGTGCAGGGCGACGCGGGCACGGTCACCCAGGTCGGCAGCCGGGCCATCATCGGCGAGCTCGCGGTGCTGACGAACCGCCCGCGCAGCGCCGACTGCGTCGCGGCCTCGCCGCTGCTGATGCTCCAGATCGGCAAGCAGGACTTCTGGGCCCTGCTGGAGGAGCGCCCCGAGCTCAGCACCGCCATCCTGCGCGAGGTCGTCGAGCGCTACGTCTGATCGGGCGCTCCAGAACGCCGAACGCCGCACCCCTGGAAGGATGCGGCGCCCGGTGGACTTCGAGGTGGGGGCTACTTGTTGCCGCCCGTGCCCTTGCCGCTGCCCTTGTTCCCGTTCCCGTCGCCGCTGGTGGCGTCGGTCCCGGGCTTGTTCTCGCTGCTGGTCTCGCCCGTGGTCTCACCGACCGGCGGCTGGGTCGTCTGGCCGCTGGTCGCGTCCGTGCCCGTCGCGGGCTCCCCACCCACCGGCTGGTTCGTCGCATCCGTGCCGGTGGTCTGGCCGGTCAGCGTGGACAGCTCGACCGACAAGCGATCGGTGCAGCTGCCGGCCACCAGGCCGTCGACCTGGACGTCCAGGGGGCTGGTGGTCGTCCAGGAGAGCTTGGCCAGACCGCCCTCGTCCGTGAACACGGCGGGGAGCAGGTTGCCGTTGGCCTTGCCCTCGACCTTGGCGCCCTGCTTGGCGTTGCCGCCATCGGTGACGAGCACCTTGCAGGTGGCCGCGGACGCGAGCGTGGGCACCGCGAGCAGAGAACAGAGGCTGAGGCAGACGAGTGCACTTCGAATCGAAAACATGTGGTTCCTCCCAATGTCGTGACCTGTGATCGATCAGGTCACAGCGACCCACACTACATGCGTTACAGGGTCTGAACCGAATTCGACAAAGCGACGCTCAGGCCCACGGTGAAGTCGGCGTAGGCCCCCCAGGCGTCCACCGGCCCCTCCCGGTACGCGTAGGCGGAGACCCGCGCGGTGAAGAAGAGCCGGTCGAGCAGCCCCAGGTAGATGCGCGTGTAGTGGCGGATCTCGTGCACGTCGGTGTTGGCGATGTCGTTGTAGAACCAGCTCGTCTCGGACTCGAGCTGCACCGGGCTCGTCTTGATCTTGAAGAGGTTGAAGCGGGTGAGCGTGTAGCCCACCGCCAGGCCCGGCAGCGCCTTCCCCTCGGGGTCCAGCAGCTCCCCGCGCACGTTGAAGCCGACCTTGAAGGACAGGGGCTGGACGGGGCGCAGCTTCACGCCCGCGATGCCGGTCAGCTCCAGCCGGTGCCAGTCGCGCTCGTCGGGCCGGTCGAACTCGCTCTGGAGCTGCACCTCGGCGAAGGGCATGGGCACGTAGCCCTTGCCCCCCGCGAGCGAGCGCAGGCCCGCGAAGTCGTAGACGAGGCTCGCGCGGATCCAGTCGCTGGTCTCCAGCACGCCGCCCAGCTCCTCGGCGTAGGCCGCGAGGCTGTACTGCATGACCAGGTTGGCGCCGAAGACATGGTCCCGGGTGTCGGCGTCGATGCCCAGGCGCGTGTCGAAGTGCAGGGTGTCGGCGGAGATGTTCGTGAGCTCGCCCTTGGAGTAGGCGGGCGCGCCGTCGACCTGCGGATTCTCCACCGCGATCTTGCTGTAGGAGACGTTCAGCGCGCCGCGGAAGCGCCAGACGGGCCGCAGGTGCAGGTTCACGTGCTGCGCCTCGGGGTGCAGCGTCCCGTCGCGGCGGTGCACGAAGCGACGCTCGGCCAGGGACTGGATCAGCAGATCCGCCAGCTCGATCGGTTGATCGCCGCCCAGGTTGCTCCGCTTCTTCAGGTCCGAAGCCGACACCAGCGAGTCGCCCCCGTCGGCCACGAAGCGGTTCATCACCACGGTGTAGAGCCGGTCGGGCTCCACCGGGCGGCCGTTGACCTTCAGGGCCCCGCCGACGCGCTCGAGGCCCGAGGCCAGCAGCTCGCTGCCGAGCGAGCCGCCCAGGAAGTAGAGGTTGCCGCCCTTGATCTTCCCCTTCACCAGCGTGCCGCCGAAGGGCAGCAGGGCGCTCAGGTCTGCGCGCGTGATGTGATCGGTGAGCGGGAACAGGCTCGTGTTGCGCAGCGCGCCGGTGTTGATCAGGGCGATCTCGGTGCGCGCCTCGTCCCGCATCACGTCGAGCACGTAGCGGGCGAAGCCACCCTGATCCATCGGCGCCGACAGGCTGACCTCGGGCTGCACCGGGCGCCCCCAGTCCGCGCAGTAGCGCGCGCCCAGCTCATCGATCCGCGCGGTGGTGTCCGCGTCGGGCTCGTCGGCGGAGGCATCCACCGACCTGGCCGCCTTCGGGCGGACGTGCCAGCCGCCTTCGTCCCGGCTGAGGGCCAGGTCCACGAGCACCGCCTGGTCGACGCCGCGCCCCGAAGGCAGGAGCACCGCGTTCGTGCCCGGCACCACCGACCAGCCCACCTGCTCGCCTTCGAGCGCGCCCCAGACCCCGCTCCGCTGCTGCTTCAGCACCACGACGTCGAGGCCCGGCAGCTTCGGCAAGGCCTTCAGCAGCGCGGCCTCTTCCATGGCGCCGCGCGGGTGGACCTGCGCCACGATCAGGTCGGCGAGGTCCTGGCTGTGGATGAAGTCGACCAGGGGCGTCACCGTGCTCGCGAGGTCCTTCAGGGTGAGTCCCTGGCGCTTCTGGGCGCTGATCTCCGGCAGGTGGGCGGGGTCGAGGATCGAGACCAGGGCCACGCGGACGGGGCCGCGCTTCACGACCCGAAAGACCTGGCCGTCGGCCCCACCGAGGGCGGTGCAGATCGCTTCGCCCGGCGCCCCCGCTTCGCAGCTCACGTTCGCCGCCTGGAGCGGCACGAGCCCCGCCGCCGCGCCCTCGAAGAAGGGCCGGAGGGACGCCGCCGGCAGGGACAGGTCCAGCCCGCCCAGGCTGATGGAGTCGTAGCGAATGGCCGCCCCCAGGCCCAGCACATCGGCCACGCCCTCCGCCGAAGAGCCGAGCAGGTAGCTGGGCAGCGCGCCCGGGTAGTGCAGGTCGCCGGAGTGGAGCACGAGGGGCTCGAGCCCGCCGGCGCCGCGCTCGGCCCGCAGCCGCGCGACGGTCGAGACGAGGCGGGGGTAGGCGGACGGGCGCACGGTGGCGCCGCCCTCGGCCCGGCAGTCGGGCAGACCGAAGTCGCCCTTGAAGCCTCCGAGCAGGATCAGCGAGAGCTCCGCGGAGTCCGCCGGCGCCTCGATGGCCTGCTCTGCTGGCTCCTCGGCCGGAGCCTCTTCAGCCCAGGCCGAAGCGGGCAGCAGCGCGAGGGCCGCGATCCACGCAGGCAGGGCTCGGGATCGCAGGGAAGCTCGAAGGGGGCTGGAGCGCATGGCCGCATTGTGGTCGCCGCGCCCCGACCGCGCAAAAGCGCGGCCTCAGCTCATCGAGCCGTCGACGGGCCCCGAGGAGCTGTCGCCGAAGCCGCCGATCCCCTCCCCCGTCGCGTGCGCCACGCTGACCCGGAGGATCGAGCCCGGAGCACCCGGTTGCGAAGAGGCCAACCGCGCTACATTTCGCGCGTGCGACCTCACCACCTGTCCCCGCTCCTGCTGATCAGCCTGCTGCTGGGCGCCTGCACGTCCTACGAGATGACCGTCGAGCAGGCGCGCGATCCCGAGACCTGCGCCGAGTGCCACCCCGAGCACTACCGCGAGTGGTCCGGCTCCATGCACGCCTACGCGGCCGAAGATCCGCTCTTCCTGGCCATGAACGCCCGCGGCCAGGAGGAGACCGACGGCGCGCTCGGCGACTTCTGCATCCGCTGCCACGCGCCCATGGCCGTGGAGCTGGGCGAGACCACGGACGGCCTCAACCTGGACGAGGTGGAGCCCGCGCTCAAGGGGGTCACCTGCTACTGGTGCCACAACGTCGAGGCGGTCACCGGCGACCACAACAACCCGCTCGTGATGAGCTTCAACACCACGATGCGCGGCGGCATCCGCGACCCGATCAACAACGGCCAGCACCCCGCCGAGTGGTCGGCCCTCACGGACCGCACGGAGCAGGAGTCCGCCGTCGTCTGCGGCTCCTGCCACGACATCGTCACGCCCAACAACGTCGCCCTGGAGCGCACCTTCGCCGAGTGGCGGGACACGCTCTTCGCGGACCCCGATCACGTCTCGGCGCTCACCTGCTCCCAGTGCCACATGGACGGGCGGGACGGCCTGGCCGCGGACTTCGAGGGCGTCAGCCAGCGGCGCGTGCACAGCCACCTCTTCCCCGGGGTCGA
>JAJDAI010000872.1 GCA_029261955.1 Deltaproteobacteria bacterium
GATCCTCCTCGGCCGACGGCGCAGAACGACGCGCTGACGGCTGACGGTCGAGCCGCCGATCCAAGAAAATGACCCGCTGGTCAGTTTCTCTCTTGCGCTGCATGGGACCTCGGCGTAGCTTGCTGACCACTGAGTCATCAATCTCAGTAGAACCTTCAGGAGAACCGTGATGGAAGCAACCGACGAGAACGCGGCCAACGCCGCCCCGGATGCCCCCGGTGTCGCCCCCGAGCCCCAGGCCCCCGCAGCGCTGGAGGACATCACCCGCGAGAAGTGGGAACGGGAGCAGCGACGCCAGCAGGCGAAGATCGACAAGCTGGCCGAGGCGGCCGCCGCCCGCGCCGAGAAGCAGGCCGCAGCGAAGAAGGCCAAGTCACACAAGGAGGCTGCAATCAGCCAGGCGAAGGCCGAAAAGGAAGCCAACGCCGCGCTGGTGAAGGCCGAGAAGGAGGCCGCAGCGAAGCAGGCCAAGAGCGAGAAGGAGGCCGCAGTGAAGCAGGCCCGTGCCGAAAAGCAGGCCGCAGCGAAGCAGGCGAGGGCCGCCAAGGAGGCCGCAGCGAAGCAGGCGAAGGCCGAAAAGGAGGCCGCAACGAAGCAGGCGAAGGCCGAGAAGGCCGCGGCAGCCCGCGAGGCCAAGGCGCAGAAGGCCGCGGCTGCGCGTGAGGCCAAGGCGAAGAAGGCTGGCGAAGCCGCCGAGCCCACCGCCGAGCCCGCCGACGCAGCAGGAGACGAGCCCGCCGCCGACCCCCGCTGGCGCCGCCGCAAGGATGCGCGCCCCGACGAGCTGGTGGCGGCCGCGCTCGCGCTCTTCGCCGAGCAGGGCTTCGCGAAGACCAACCTGCGCGACGTGGCGAAGGCCGCGGGCGTCAGCAAGGGCACCGTCTACCTCTACTTCAAGAACAAGGAGGACCTGCTTCGCGCGGCGGTCCAGAAGACGACGGCGCCCATCCTCGACTTCGGCGACGACCTGGAGCTCGAGTCCGAGGCCCCCGCCTCCGAGCTGCTCCGCACCCTGGTGCTGGGCTGGGTGGACGAGTTCGAGCGGCGCGCCGTCTCGGGCCTGCCGAAGCTGGTCGTCGCGGAGGCGGCGAACTTCCCCGAGATCGCCGAGCTCTTCGTGGACTCGATCCTCATGCGGGCGCGGCGTCTCTTCCAGCGCGTGCTCAAGCGCGGCGTCCGGGCCGGCGAGTTCCGGGCGAACCTCCAGGTCCGGCAGGCGACCCACGTGCTGCTCGGGCCCATCATCTGGAGCCAGATCCACCAACACAGCCTGGCGCCCTACGACCCCGGCTTCGAGGACCCGCGCGCGGCGCTGGAACTGCACCTCGAGTTCTTCATTCGCGCGATCAAGAAGTAGCCCGCGATCGCCCCGATTCTCCGAAACCTCGCGGGACGGCTCCCTGCTCTGGGAGCCGTCGCTGCCGCTCGCACACGCCGTTCCGCTCGGGGATCGAGGCGCCGGGGGGCAGGGCGGAGGCGCTCCTGGTGGCGCAGCCGCCCGGCCCCTCAGCGGGGCGCGGCGTTCTGACCGGTCGGCCGCCGGAGGCGCTGGCCGGGGATCCCCTGTGATGGATCGCACAGTCCCCGTGCAGCTTCACCCGCTGACCGCGCGCCCCTGCCCGCTCCCCCCCGCTGCCGCAGCTCGACCTCACCGGCCACGGGGCCTGCACCGCGGGCCTCGCGGGCCCGAGCCTGCGACGGGGAGCGAGCCCAGCGGAATGGACGTTGCAGAACAGGGGGTCGGTGGGTCCCCGAGCGGCGGACTCCCTCCAAGGAGGTGAACATGCCCCAGCCTACGAGTCGCAGCCTCTACGCCGTCCTCATCGCGGCATCGATGCTCCTCGGCTGCCCGACGGAAGAGCCCGTGGACGAAGCGCCATGGACCGTCGAGGAAGCCCTGGTCGGCAAGATGGCCTTCTTCGACACCAACCTGTCGTCCCCCCCCGGCCAGTCCTGCGCGAGCTGCCACTCGCCGGACAGCGGCTACTCCGAGCCGCACTCCCAGCTGCCCGTTTCGCAAGGCGCCAACCCGACCATGGTCGGCAACCGGAACTCGCCCTCGGCGGCCTACGCGACCTTCAGCCCGACCTTCCACTTCGACGAGGCCGAGGGCCTCTACGTCGGCGGCCAGTTCTGGGACGGCCGGGCCGACGACCTGGTCGCGCAGGCCCAGGGCCCCTTCCTGGCCGCCCTCGAGATGGGCATGGCCGACGAGGCGGCCGTCATCGCCGCGGTGCGGAGTTCGGACTACGGCGAGCTGTTCGAGCTCGTCTACGGCGAGGGAGCGCTCGATGAGGTCGAGACGGCCTACGTGCAGCTGGCCGAGGCGATCGCGGCCTACGAGGCATCCGACGAGGTCAACCGATTCACCTCGAAGTACGACCACTACCTGGCCGGCGAGGCGAGCCTGACGCCCCAGGAGGAGCGCGGCCTCGAACTGTTCGAGTCCGAGGACAAGGGCAACTGCGCCGCGTGCCACCCGAGCGAGCCCGACGGCGCGACGGCGCCGCTGTTCACCGACTTCACCTACGACAACCTCGGCGTGCCCAAGAACCCCGACAACCCCTTCTACGACCTGCCCGCCTCGCTCAACCCCGAGGGCGAGGACTTCGTCGACCTGGGCCTCGGCGGCGTCCTCGAGGACCCGGCGGAGGACGGCAAGGTCAAGGTCCCGACGCTGCGCAACATCGGCCTGACGCCGCCCTACATGCACAACGGGGTGTTCGCGTCGCTGCGCGAGGTGGTCGACTTCTACAACACGAGGGACGTGGGGACCTGGGACCCCCCGGAGGCCGACGCCAACGTGAACGACGAGGAGCTCGGCGACCTCGGCCTGACCGAGGCGGAGGTCGATGACATCGTCGCATTCATGATGACCCTGAACGACGGCTGGGCCCGCTGATTGCACGGGCCACTCCCGTTGAGCCGGTCCGCGTTCCCAGGAGGGCCGATGCCGGTGGCGTCGTCGGTGGAGGGGGGCGCTACTCTCCTCCTCCTCCTTGGCCTCGGCCCCCCTGAAACCGCTCCCTTGGCTCCACGGGAGTGGCCCGCGCAATGAGGGACCGCGAGGTGGCCCTGGCGCTCCGGGATCGAGGGGGCGGCAGGGCTCCCGGCAGGCCACCCCTTCGCTGACCGGGTTCTCGTGACGTACGGGCCTCCTATGGGCCCCTCCCCCGGTCTGTCCCGGGTGGCGCCGCACCCAACACCTGCCAAAGAACAGCCGCTTCGAGGCCGCCCCGATTCGGGGCAATGGCGGCGTGAATTCGGCCGTATTCTGGGCGTCCATCAGGGGCCCCAGATGCCGGTCGAGATCAGCCGAACCCCCGCTCAGAGCGCCGCCGAAGCGGCTCCGTCCACCGATCCACTGCTCGCGCACTTGGCCGAGGTGCGGGAGCGCGTGGCCCAAGCCCACGATGGCGTGGCCCTCTGGTCGGACCGGGTGCGCAGCGCGCGCCAGACCCTGAACGGCGCCGGATCGACGGTCCGGCGTCGCGATGGGGCTGACGCTCTGCAGAAGGCGGGCCTGATCGGGCTCCTCCTGATCCTCGGCTTCGGCGGCCTCATCCTCTTCGTCCTCACCGACATGCCGCTACGCCAGGCGACGGGTGCGATCGCGACGGCGGTGGCCTTCGGTGGCGCCGTCATCGCGTTCTCAGCCTCGATCGGCTGGGTCGCCCAGCTGATCCAGCGCAACCTGGCCCCGAGCAGCGCGCCCTACGCCCTCCGAGCCGCCCGCAGCGAGCTGGACCGCAGCCTCGAAGGCCGCCGACGCGCCACCCGCGCCGTCGAAACAGCCCAGGCCGAGCTCCGCGCCATCGCCACCCAACTGAAGACAGCCGGCCTGGCCGGCGCCCTGGCGCTGACCGACGGCAGCCCCGGCGCCCTGAGCCCGGTCCAGGAAGGCGACCTCGCCCTCGAGGACGACTGAAGCGCGCCCCAGCGCCGATCCGAGTAGGCCCCCCAATGGGCGCCCCACCCCGATCGAAGCCCCCCACCCCAAGCCGCCATCCCCCCACCCCCAAGCCCACCCCCAAGCAGAGG
>JAJDAI010000873.1 GCA_029261955.1 Deltaproteobacteria bacterium
TAGCCCAGCAGCTCCACGGTGCCGCCAGCCGCTTCAACCAGAGCGCGGGCGCCCTTGCTGATGCGATGAACGCGGACCGTCAGCGCCTTGCTGAGGCTGCCCTTGCCGAGCAACTTCACGCCGTCACCGACCTTGTTGACCAGGCCGGCCGTGGTGAGCGCCTCGATGTCGACCACGTTGCCCGCTTCGAAGCGCGCCTCGAGGTCACCGACGTTCACCTCAGCGATGTGCTTGCCGAACTTGTTGTGGAAGCCCCGCTTGGGGAGCCGCATGTGCAGGGGCATCTGGCCACCCTCGAAACGAGGATGCACGTTGCCGCCCGAACGCGACTTCTGGCCCTTCTGGCCACGCCCGGCGGTCTTGCCAAGGCCGGAGCCTGGACCGCGACCGACGCGCTTGCGGTTCTTCTTGCTGCCCGGGATGGGGCTCAACTTGTTCAGGTCCATGACTGCTCCTCGCCGCCTCTATCCCCCGGGGTACCGGAGGTGTTCCGTCGAGCCGCCCCGTTGACGGGGTCAGGCGACTCGCTGCTCGACGGAGGTTCGAACTAGTTGCTCTCGGTCACGGTCACGAGGTGGATGACCTTCTTGACCATGCCGCGGATCGCGGGGGTGTCCTCGCGCTCCACGGTCTGATTCAGGCGGCTGAGGCCCAGACCACGCAGCGTCGCGCGCTGATCCTGGGGACGCCCGATGGAGCTCTTCTTCAAGGTAACGGTGAGCTTCGACATGATTCCGCTCCTCAGGCGCGCTCGCCCGAGACTTCCGGCGCGCCGCGACGACGGAGGTAAGCCTCCGGGGTCTGCAGCGACGTCAGGGCAGTCATCGTGGCCTTGAGCACGTTGTGGGGGTTGGTCGTGCCGAGGCACTTGGTGAGAATGTTCTCCATGCCCGCGCACTCGAGAATGGCGCGGACCGCACCACCGGCGATGACGCCGGTACCGCGCGAGGCGGGACGGAGCAGCACCCGGCCGGCACCGTAGTGACCGACGACGGGGTGAGGGATGGAGCCCTGCTCGTTCATCGGGACCCGGACCATGGCCTTGCGTGCCCGCTCGCCACCCTTGCGGATGGCTTCGGGAACCTCAGAGGCCTTGCCCAGGCCGACGCCGACGCGGCCTGCGCCGTCACCGACCACGACGAGCGCGGAGAAGTTGAAGCGGCGACCGCCCTTGACCACCTTCGCGACTCGGTTGATGTCGACCACGCGGTCCATCAGCTCGACGTCACCGTCCATGAAACGTGCCATTGCGAGCCCCTAGAAGTTCAGACCGCCCTCACGGGCGGCTTCGGCGAGGGCCTTCACCCGGCCGTGGTAACGGTAACCGTTGCGGTCAAAGATCACGGTCTCGACGCCAGCGGCCTTGGCCTGCTCAGCGATGAGCTTGCCGACAGCAGTCGCTGCGTCCTTGTTGCCCGTGTGGCCCTCGGTCTCCGCGGCGATGCTCGACGCAGCGGCCACGGTGCGGCCGGTGGTGTCGTCGATCAGCTGCGCGTAGATGTGGCGAGCCGAGCGGAACACGCTGAGGCGCGGACGCTCGGTCGTACCCGAGAGCTTCTTGCGGATCCGAACCTTGCGGCGGAGCCGGCCCTGGACGCGTGCGTTGGTCTTGTTTGCCATGACGTGCCTCCTTACTTGCCGGACTTGCCGGCCTTGAGCCGGACCTGTTCGCCGCGGTAGCGCACACCCTTGCCCTTGTAGGCATCAGGCTTGCGGAACGCGCGGATGTTGGCGGCCGCCTGTCCGACGACCTCCTTGTCGATGCCCGTGACGGTGATCAGCTCCTTCTGGACCTGAATCGAAACGCCGTCGGCGGGCTCGAACTCGATGGGGTGCGAAAAGCCCAGGTGCATGATGAGGGTCCGGCCCTTCATCTCAGCCTTGTAGCCAACGCCCACGAGCTCCAGCTGACGGCTGAAGCCATCGCTGACGCCCGTGACCAGGTTCTGCACCAGCGTGCGGGTCAGGCCGTGGCGCTCGCGCGCCGGCTTGCTGTCGCCGTTGCGGGTCACGGTGACCGTGCTGCCGTCGACGGCGACGGCCACGTGGGAAGGAATGATGCGGGTCAGGGCGCCCTTGGGGCCCTTGGCGCTCATGTTGCCGCCGTTGACCTGGAAGGTCACACCGGTGGGCAGCGAAACGGGGAGTCGTCCAATGCGGGACATGGTCTTACCTGTTCCCGATTACCAGACGTAGGCGAGAAGCTCGCCGCCCACGTTCTGGCGTCGCGCGTCGCGGTCACTGAGGACCCCGTGCGACGTGCTGAGGATGGCGACACCGAGGCCGCCGAGGACCTGCGGAATCTCCGTGGCCTTCACGTAGGTGCGGCAGCCGGGGCTGCTGACACGCTTCAGGCCGAGGATGATGCCAGCATCGTCGTTGTCGTACTTGAGGATGATGTGCAGCTTGCCCTGGTGGTCGTCCGCCTCGAACTCCCAGCTCTTGATGAAGCCCTCGTGCTCGAGGATCTTCAAAACGGCCTTCTTGATGTTCGAAGCAGGGATCGAGACGATCTCGTGCTTGGCGTGCTGCGCGTTGCGAATCCGCGTAAGCAGATCAGCAATCGGGTCGGTCATGCCCATGGCATCGACTCCTTGGAGGCCGCCCGGGTGGGGCCGCCGTTTCATGGCCTTCCCCGACGAGGGGGTCAGCGGTTGGTCTTTCTCGCCCCTCTCGGTCCACGCAATGGCCACACTGTGGAGGCCATGGTCTGGAACGAGCCGGCTCAGGTTCGCGGCCGGAGCCGCTATCTACCTCGGGTCAGCAGGTCCTACCAGGAGGACTTGATGACACCGGGGATCTTTCCCTCGAGGGACAGGTTGCGGAAGCAGATGCGGCAGAGCTGGAACTTGCGCATGAACGCACGAGGACGTCCACACACACCGCACCGGTTCACCACCCGGACCTGGAACTTCGGTCCGCGCTTCCACGCCGCGATCTTGCTGGTCTTGGCCATGGTCTCTTCTCTCAGCGCTTGCGGAACGGCATGCCGAGGTGCTCGAGCAGCGCCAGGGCCTCCGCGTCCGTCTCAGCGGAAGTCACGAAAGTGATGTTCATGCCATGGATCCGGTCGACCTTGTCGTAGTCGATCTCAGGGAACACGATCTGCTCCTTGAGGCCCATGGAGTAGTTGCCGCGGCCGTCAAACGACTTGCGGGAGATGCCCCGGAAGTCGCGGATTCGGGGCATGGCCAGGCTCTGGAGCCGGTCCATGAACTCCCACATCCGCTGACGCCGCAGGGTCACGGAGGTGCCGATGGGCATGTCCTCGCGCAACTTGAAGCCAGCGATGCTCTTGCGAGCGCGGCGGATGACCGCCTTCTGACCGGTGATGGTCGCCAGTTCCGCGGCCGCCGTTTCGAGCAGCTTCACGTTCTGGATCGCCTCCTTCATGGAGACGTTGACCACGATCTTCGTCAGGTGCGGGACCTGCATCGTGTTGGGGTAGCTGAACTCCTGGAGCAGCTTGCCGACGACTTCGTCGGTGTAGCGCTGCTGGAGCCGCGGTGTATTCGCCATGTCACGTTCTCCTTGAGCTGGGGCCGGTCGCGTCCGAAGACCTCGCGGTCATACCCTCGACGTGTTCGCTGTTGCTTAGAGCTGCTCGCCGGTCTTCTTGCTGACCCGCACCTTGTCCCCGTTGTCGAGGCGCTGGTAGCGGATGCTCGTAGCCGAGCCATCACCGAGGCGGTAGGCCACGTTGCTGATGTGCACCGAGGCTTCCTTCTCGACGATGCCGCCCTGGCGCCCGAGGGCCTCCATGGGCTTCTCGTGACGACGGACCTTGTTCACGCCCTCGACGAAGACACGCTCGCGGTCCTTCGAGAAGCGCTGCACCGAGCCGGTTTCGCCCTTGTGGGCACCGGACACGACGATGACGGGATCACCGACCTTGAGTCGGGTAGCAGGACGGGCGGCCATCAGAGGACCTCCGGCGCCAGCGACACGATCTTCATGAACCGCTTGGCGCGGAGCTCGCGGGCGACCGGTCCGAAGATGCGGGTGCCGACGGGCTCGTTGCTCGGGTTGACCAGCACCGCCGCGTTGTCGTCGAAGCGGATGTAGGAGCCGTCTGCACGACGGGTCTCCTTCGCGGTCCGAACGATCACCGCGCGCATGACGGTGCCCTTCTTGACCTTGCTGTTCGGAATGGCCTCCTTGATGGAGACGCGGATGATGTCACCGATGGTGGCGTACTTCCGCTTGGACCCACCCAGCACCTTGATGCACTTGACGCGCTTGGCACCGGAGTTGTCCGCCACGCCAAGGACCGATTCGGACTGAATCATGGCTGACTACCCCACGGCCTGGCGGTCGACGGAACGGAGCCGCCACCGCTTGTTCTTGGAGATCGGACGCGTCTCGACGATGGTCACGAGGTCGCCGACTCGGCACTGCTCGGTCTCGTCATGCGCCTGATAGCGCTTCGAGGTCCGCACGTACTTCTTGTACTGCGCGTGCTTCTGGTGACGAGTCACCTCGACCACGACGGTCTTGTTCATCTTGTTGCTGACCACAACGCCCTGGACCGTCTTGCGGTTCCGGTGCGGGGTCTCGACAGTGGCTTCAGTCGTCATCGTTTACCCCTGAGCCCCATGGCCCATCGCGCGGCGGAAGGCCGCGAACGCCGTCTCGTTGGCGTCGAGGCTGCCGACCTCGCGGTCGAGCCCACCCTTGCCGAGGTTGCGCTCGGTCTCGCGCTCACGGATGAGCGTGTTGACCCGAGCCAGCGTGCGGCGGACCTTGCGGACCGTCGAAGTGTTCTCAAGCTGGCCGGTGGCCGCCTGAAAATGGAGCGAAGAGAGCTCGCCGAGCAGGTCCTGGCGCCGGAGCAGCAGGCCCTTGTCGTCGAGGGTGCGCAGGTCGGAGGCGTTCATGCCCAAACCTCTCGCTTCACGATCTTGCACTTGACCGGGAGCTTGTGGGCGGCGAGGCGCAGGGCCTCCTTCGCCAGGTCATCGGGAATGCCGTCCATCTCGTACATGACGCGGCCAGGACGGACGACGGCAACCCAGACTTCGGGAGCGCCCTTGCCCTTACCCATTCGAGTCTCAGCCGGCTTCTTGCTCAGAGGCTTGTCGGGGAAGAGCCGAATCCAGACCTTGCCACCGCGCTTCGCCTTGCGAGTCATCGCGATACGAGCTGCCTCGATCTGGCGCGCGGTTACGAAGCCGGCGGAGAGGGCCTGAAGACCCCAACTTCCAAAGGACACTTCGTTGCCCCGACGGCAGATGCCGCGGCGCTTGCCCTTGTGGACCTTCCTATGGCGAACTCGCTTGGGACTGAGCATTGTCTTGTTCCTTCAGGCAGCGCTAGCTGCGCTCCTGGCCCGGCAGGATCTCGCCCTTGAAGATCCAGGTCTTCACGCCGATGATCCCGTAGGTCGTCTTGGCGACGGCATAGCCGTAGTCAATGTCGGCACGGAGGGTATGCAGCGGCACGCGGCCTTCGCGGTACCACTCGCGGCGGCCCATTTCGGCACCACCGAGGCGGCCAGCGCAGGCGATGCGAACGCCCTTGGCGCCAGCACGCATGGTGCTCTGGACCGACTTCTTCATGGCACGGCGGAAGGAAACGCGCTTCTCGAGCTGAGCAGCGATGTTCTCCGCGACCAGCTGGGCATCCAGCTCGGTCTTCCGCACCTCGATGATGTTGAGGAACACCTCGGTCTTGGTGACCTTGCGGAGCTCCTTCTTCAGATCATCCAGGCCCGCGCAGCGCTTGCCGATGATCATCCCCGGGCGGGCTGCGTACACGAAGACCTTCGCCTTCGACGCGGCACGCTCGATGATGATCCGGCTGACCTGCGCACTCTTGAGGCGCTTCTTGAGGAACTTGCGAATCCGCAGGTCCTCGTGAAGGTCCTCGGCGTAGCTCTTGTCGGCGTACCAACGAGAGTCCCAAGTCCGGATGATTCCCAGGCGGAAGCCTACGGGATGAGTCTTTTGACCCACGATCTACCTCCAGCTCACGGCGGTCGAAACGACCCCCTATCGAGCGAGCGCGCAAAAATACGGAAGAGCGTGGAATCCGTCAATCGGTTTGAAGACGAATTCCGCTGCGCTTTCGATCGGTTGCGCTTCTCTTCGACCCGAAAAGGGCCTCATGCAATCAGCGATCGCCGCGGCGATCGCTGAGGCTTCAACGGGCGCCCAGCTCCACCGTGATGTGGCTGGTGCGCTTCAGAATTCGCGTGGCACGTCCCTGAGCACGCGGCAGAAAACGCCGGAGCACAGGGCCGCCATCCACGTGGATGGTCTTGACGTACAGCGCGTCCACGTCGACGCCCGGGTCCTTGTCGGACGCGTTCGCCAGCGCGGAGCTGATCAACTTTCCGATCATCGGAGCCGACCGCTTGCGCGTGAACTTGAGAAGCCGAAGCGCCTCTTCCACATCGCGGCCACGAATCAGGTCCGCCACGAGGCGGGCCTTCTGCGGCGAGATGCGGATGTAGCGCAGCTTCGCGCTCGAAATGGTGGTGTTCTCAGCCATCGTTCCGTCCTCAGCGCCTCACCTTGGACTTGCGGTCCCCGGCGTGGCCAAAGAAGGTTCGAGTCGGCGCGAACTCACCGAGCTTGTGGCCGACCATCTGGTCGGTCACGTACACCGGGATGAACTTCTTGCCGTTGTGAACGGCGAAGGTCAGCCCGATGAACTCGGGGATGATCGTCGAGCGACGCGACCAGGTCTTGATGACCTTGTTGCTGTTTGCCTGCGCCATGGCCAGAGCCTTGGCGAGCAGGTGGCGGTCCACGAAAGGACCTTTCTTCAGGGAGCGAGCCATCGATCCCTCTCCTTACTTGCGCCGCTTCATGATGAAGCGGTCGCTGCGGGTGTTCTTGCGGGTCTTGTGACCCTTGGTCGGCTGGCCCCAGGGGCTTACCGGGTGACGTCCACCGGAGGTCCGGCCTTCGCCACCGCCGTGCGGATGATCGACGGGGTTCATGGCCACACCGCGGACCTTCGGGCGCTTGCCCAGCCAGCGGCTGCGACCGGCCTTGCCGATCTTGACGATTTCGTGATCCGTGTTGCCCGCCTGCCCAATGGTGGCAGAGCAGGTGTTCAGGATCTGGCGAAGCTCACCGCTCGGCAGACGCAGGAGGCAGTACTTGCCCTCCTTCGCCATCAGCTGGGCGTAGGTGCCGGCGGCGCGGGCAATCTGCCCACCCTTCCCCGGCTTGAGCTCGATGTTGTAGACCCACGTGCCCAAGGGCACCGTGCTCAACGGCATCGCGTTGCCGGGCTTGATGTCCGAGCCCGCGCCCGTCTCGATGACGTCGCCAACCGTCACACCCTTGGGTGCGATGATGTAGCGCTTCTCACCGTCGACGTAGTTCAGCAGCGCGATGCGAGCCGAGCGGTTGGGGTCATACTCGATCGCGGCGACGCGAGCGGGGATGCCCTTCTTGTCACGCTTGAAGTCGATGATGCG
>JAJDAI010000874.1 GCA_029261955.1 Deltaproteobacteria bacterium
CCAGCAGCAGCAGGCAGGCCTGCTCGCCTCCGGGCTGCGCGCGCAGCCACTGCACGAGGTGCGGGCCGTCCCCCGGCTCGGGGCTCCAGTGCAGGCTCACCAGGTCGAAGGACTCGTCGCTCAGCCGGCCCAGGGCCCGCGTCGCGTCCTCGAGCACCACGACGTCGTGACCCCGGGCGATCAGCGCCTCGTGGAGCAGATCGTCGGCAGCGGATCGCTGGCTCAGCTGGAGGACACGCATGGGCGGCCGATTCTACCTGCGCGGGTCGATTCGTTGAGCGGCGATCGCCCTGTCGATCGCTCCGCAGTGCACGTTTCTGTTCGCGGACCGTGCGGGATCGCCCGGTGCCTCGGTCCGCCGCGGTGCCCGCCCGCGCGCGCAGGGCGGGATGGGGAGCACGGCGGCCAGCAGCTGCCCCGGACCGAGGGCAGGCCGATCCCTGGCGCAAGAAGGGACCTGAGGAGCGTGAAGGACTAGGCTCGGCCGCGAGGAACTCGCTGAGCAACTCGAAGACAAGACCCACAGTCACCAAGGAACTCGACCGGAAGCTCGGCTTCCTGGCCGTCTTTTCCATTTCTGTGGGCGCGATGCTCGGCTCCGGCATCTTCGTGCTGCCCGGGCTCGCTGCGGCCAAGGCCGGGCCCTGGGTCGCGGTGTCCTACCTGTTGGCGGGGCTGCTGGTCCTTCCGGCCGTGCTCAGCAAGGCCGAGCTCGCCACGGCGATGCCCGTCGCCGGCGGCACCTACGTCTACGTCGACCGGGCCATGGGCCCCTGGCTGGGCACGATCGCCGGCTTGGGGACCTGGTTCGCGCTCTCGGCCAAGACGGGCTTCGCGGTGGTGGGGCTCGCGTCCTACCTGGTCCTCTTCACGGACCTGCCGGCCGTGCCCGTCTCTCTGGGCGTGCTGACGCTGCTGCTCTTCGTGAACATGCTCGGGGCGGGCAAGGTCTCCGGGCTCCAGGTGATCATCGTGGGGATCTGCCTGGCGGCCCTCGCGGGCTTCACGGTGCTGGGCGGCATCGCGCTGGACCCCGCGAACTTCGAGCCGGCGTTCCCCATGGGCAAGGAGGGGATCCTCGCAGGCGCGGGCTTCGTCTTCGTGTCCTACAACGGCGTGACGAAGGTCTGCTCCATCGCCGAGGAGGTGAAGAACCCGGCGCGCAACATCCCCCTGGGCATGCTGAGCGCGCAGTTCACGGTGATGATCGTCTACGCGATCGTGGCTTGGGTGATCACGGGCAACGTGCCCTACGAGCAGCTCGCGCAGGACATCACCCCGGTCGCCACGGCGGCGGGGACCATCGCCGGGCCGGCCGCGCTCGCTGCGATGGCCGTGGTCGCGGTCCTGGGCCTCGCGTCCATGTGCAACGCGGGCATCCTGTCCACCACGCGCTTCCCCTTCGCCATGGGCCGGGACTCCCTGCTGCCGCCGGTGCTCGCGCGCTTGAACCCGCGCTTCGGCACGCCGGTTCCCGCGATCCTGATCACCGCGCTGCTGCTCTTCACGCTCGTGCTCGGCCTGCCGGTCGAGAAGCTGGCCAAGCTCGCCAGCGGCTTCACGATCTTCATCTTCTGCGTGGTGAACATCGCGCTGATCGTGCTCCGGGAGACCGGGCCCAGTTGGTACAAGCCCACCTTCAAGGCCCCGCTGTACCCCTGGACCCAGCTGGTCGGCATCCTCGGCGGCATCTGGCTGCTCGTGGAGCTGGGCACCATCGCGCTGACCGCCGTCGCGGGGGCGATCACGATCGGGACCGGCTGGTACTTCGGCTACGCCCGCGAGCGGGTCAACCGCCGCAGCGCCTTCCAGTACCTCTTCAGCGAGGTCCAGGCGGTCAAGGCCACGGAGCAGGCCGAGGCGGAGGAGGCCAACCCCGACAAGCCCCTGCATGTGGTCGTGCCGGTCTTCGGCGGCGAGCCGGCCCCCGAGCGCCTCGTCCGCCTCGCGGCTGCGTTCGTGGACGAGGGGATCCTCGAGGTCCTCCGCCTGGAGGAGATCCCCGAGCCCGCGCCGCTGGCTGGCTACCTGCGCCCCGACGAGGAGACCCGCCGGCTCGCGGAGGAGGCCCGGGCGGTGGGCGCCGCGGTGCGCGTTCCGGTCGAGTTCCACGACCTGCTGACCCACAACGCCAAGGAGGCGCTGCACCGCCACGCCTTGGGCCACAACGCCGACTGGATCGTGATGGAGTGGCCCACGCACCGTGAGCTGCGCTTCCTGATCCGGCACCCCCTGGCCTGGTGGGCCGAGCACCCGCCCTGCGATCTCGCGATCTTCCTGGATCGGGCAGGGGAGGGGGACGGCGACACCTCGGACGACTTCCGCCGCATCCTCGTGCTGACCGAGCCGGGGCCCTACGACTCCCTCGTGGTGCACGTGGCCGACATGCTGGCGCAGGACCAGGGCGGCCGGATCACGCTGTTCCAGCCGGTTCTGGAGGACACCTCGGACGGCCGGGTGGCGGATCACGAGGCCTACCAGCGCGAGCTCGCGCGGCTCTGCACCAGCCCGGTCGAGCGGAGCATCGTCCGCACCACCGACGTCAACGAGGCCATCCGCGAGGTGAGCGCCGACTACGACTTGCTGATCCTCGGCGCCTCCGCCGAGCGCGGTTGGCGCACGCTGTTCCAGGGGTCCCGCGGGGGCCGGGCCGCCGAAGCCGCGAGCTGCTCCGTGCTGA
>JAJDAI010000875.1 GCA_029261955.1 Deltaproteobacteria bacterium
CCCACGCTCGCTTCAGCAGCCGGGCGGAGCGCGCCTACGAGCTCGACCGCGAGATCCTCTGCGATGACGAGGCGGTGGCCGGCGGCATCGACCCCCTCGCGCTCGCCGACGCCGTCGTGCGCATCGCCCGCCTGCGGCCGCGCCCCCTGGGTCTGCCCGCAGCCACCGGCACCCACGACATCGACCGCGCGGTCCGCACCCGGGTGCATCTGCTCCTCGGCCTCGGCGGGCCGCGGGTGGACGACGCGCCGGGCCGCACGCTCGCCGCCGTGGGGCTCGTCATCGCCGGCGCGAGCGCGCTGCCCCACCTCGCCTTCGGCCTCCTGGTCTCCGTCCACTGCGGCGTCGAGACCCTCGTTCACTTCCTGGCCTGAGACCGACCGATGCCCAGCTCCCGCGCTTCCCTGCTGCTTCTTTCTACTATCCTGCTTAGTACGTTCCTGGGCGTTTCTGCCGGGCGGGCGGAGGGAGCGCTCACGCTCGCCGCGGCGGTGGAGCAGGCGATCGAGCACAACCCCGAGCTGCGCCGCGCCCGGGTCGAGGTGGGCGCGGCGGAACAGGCTCGGACCGGCGCGGGGGCCCCTGCGGCCAACCCGGCGTTGACGGTCGAGGCCGGGCCGCGCTTCACCCCCACCGGGCCCCAGGCGGACGTCGGGGTCTCGCTGGAGATCCCCATCGATCTGGGGGCCACGTCCCGTCGGCGCCGCGCCGCGAGCTCGGCCCAGCTGGATGCTGCCCGCGCGCAGCTCGCCTGGGTGGAGCTGGGGGTGGCGACGGCCGCGCGGGTGCTCTTCGCGGAGGCGGTGGCGGGGGATGCGCGGGTCGTGGCGGAGGAGGAGGCCGTCGCGCTCGCTCACGAGATGGAGCGGGTGGCTCGCCGTCGGCACGAGCTCGGCGAGGTCTCCGTGCTGGAGCCCAACTTCGCGGGCCTCGAGCGGACCGAGGCCCAGGGCGCCCTGCTCTCCGCACGGAGGGATCGAGCCGTCGCCTACCGAGCCCTGGGCGCCTTGCTGGCCCTGCCCGCGAACGCGCCGCTGACGCTGGTCCCGGGGGCAGCCCCCAGCTGGCCCGAGTCCCTGGCCCCGAGCGTCGAGGCCCTGAGCGAGGGGCTGGCACGGCGGCCGGATCTGGTCGCCGCGACCGAGCGGGCGCGGGCCGCCGAGGCGCAGCTCGCAGCAGCCCGGGGACAGGGGGCTCCCGGGATGTCGGCTTCGGCCGGCTGGGTGCGGGAGGGTGACGAGGCGAACGTCGTGACCGGCGCCCTTCGCTTCGAGCTGCCGTTGCAGCGGAACCAGCTCGGGGTGGCCGAGGCCGGCGCCGCGGCGGGTCTCGCGGGCATCGACGCCGAGGTCGCTGCCCAGGCGGCGTTCCGCAGCCTCGCTGACGCCCTCGACGGATGGCAGGCCGCGGCCGCGCGCCACGCCCTGGCGACCTCGGAGGCCCTGCCGCTCGCCCAGGAGAGCCTGGCCCTGGTGCTGCGCGCCTACGAGGCCGGCAAGGAGGAGCTGCTCGGCGTCCTGTTGATGCAGCGCCAGGCCCTCACCGCGAGGCGGGCTGCGATCGACGCCGAACTCGAGCTGCACCGGGCCGCCGCCGCGCTGGAGCGCGCGGTCGGCCAGGAGGTCTTCTGATGACTGTCCGCATCCTGTTGCTGTCCCTGTTGGCGGCTTGCGCCGCGCCTGAGGGAGGGCACGACGAGCACCGCGAGGGCGGCCACGACGAGCACGGCGACGAGCACGGCGACGAGCACGGCGAGGACAAGCACGAGGAGGGGGTCGTGAGGCTCGACGCGGCCGCCGCCGCCGCCTCGGGCGTGCGCGTCGAAGCCGCCGCCCTGCGCGCCCTGCTGCCCGAGCTTCGCACCACCGGGCGCGTCGCCTTCAACGAGAACCAGCTGGCCCACGTGGGCCCGCGCTCCGAGGGCCGGGTGGCCGAGGTCAAGGCGGACCTGGGGGCGCAGGTGTCCCGCGGCCAGGTCATCGCCATCCTCGATTCGGTCGAGCTGGGCCGGGCCCGCGCGGACTTCCTGGGGGCTCGCGCGAACCTCCAGGTGGCCGAGGCCGCCCTGGGCCGCGAGGAGGCCCTGCTGGCCGAGAAGATCACGTCCCAGGCCGAGGTGCTCGCGGCCCGGGCGGCCTTCGAACAGGCCCGCGCCCTGGCCTCGGCCGCGGCGGAGACCCTGCGGGTCCTCGGGCTCTCCAACCGGGAGGTCGAGGCGCTCGATTTCGGCTCGGGCACCCCCGGCCGGCTCGCCCTGCGCGCGCCCTTCGCCGGCACCCTGGTCGAACGGCACCTCCAGCGGGGCGAGTTCGTGGTGCCCGCGGACACCCTGTTCACCGTCGCCGACCTCTCCTCGCTGTGGATCTGGATCGACGTCTACGAGCGGGACCTCAGCCGCGTGCACCTGGGCGACGAGGCGCGGGTCTCCGTCGACGCCTGGCCCGGGCGGGAGTGGGTCGGCAGCGTCACCTACCTGCGCGACGCGGTCGATCCCGATTCCCGGACCGTGCGCGCCCGCATCGAGGTCGACAACCCCGACGGCGCGCTGCGGCCCGAGATGTTCGCGGCCGTGCAGTTGCTCGATCCGCACCACGAGGACGTCGGCACGAGCGAGGTGCTCGCGGTGCCCGACGCCGCCGTGCAGCGCGCCGCGACGGGCAGCGTGGTCTACGTCCAGTCCGCGCCCGGGACCTTCGAGCAGAGGGCCGTGCGCCTGGGGCACCGCAGCGACGGCTTCGCCGAGGTGCTGTCGGGGCTGACGGTCGGTGAGCAGGTCGTCGTCGCGGGGGCCTTCCTCCTCAAGACCGAAGCGTCCCGCGAGTCGCTCGGCGGCGGACACAGCCACTGATGTTCGCGCGCCTCGCCTGCTGGTCCCTCGACAACCGGGTCCTGGTCCTCTGCGCATGGCTCCTGGTCGCCGCCGTCGGGCTGCGGTCCATGAGCGCGCTCCCCCTCGACGCCGTGCCCGACGTCACCAACGTGCAGGTCCAGGTGCTCACCAACGTGCCGGGCCTGGCGCCGGAGGAGGTCGAGACCTTCGTCACCTTCGCGGTCGAAGCGGCGATGTCCGGGGTGCCGCAGGTCGAGGAGGTGCGCTCGGTCAGCAAGTTCGGGCTCTCCGTCGTCACCGTCGTCTTCGAGGAGCGCACCGACATCTACTGGGCGCGGCAGCAGGTGTCCGAGCGGCTCAACGTGGCCCGGGAGCAGATCCCCGAGGGCTACGGCGAGCCCGAGCTGGGCCCGATCTCCACCGGGCTCGGCGAGATCTTCCAGTTCGAGGTGCGCGGAGAGCCGGCCTGCGCCCCCGACGCGCCGGACACCGAGGCCTGCTGGAGCCTGATGGAGCTGCGCACGCTGCTCGACTGGACCGTCGCGACCCGCCTGCGGGCGGTGCCCGGCATCGTCGAGGTCAACTCCTTCGGCGGCCACTGGAAGGCTTGGCAGGTCACGCTCGACCCCGACCGGCTCGTGGCGCGCGGTCTCTCGGTCAGGGACGTGACCGGGGCCTTGGAGTCCAACAACCGCAACGTCGGCGGCGGCACCCTCGCGCGGGGTGGCGAGCAGTACCTGGTGCGGGGCGAGGGCTTGATCGGATCGCTGGACGACCTCGGAGACGTCGTGCTGTCGCGCGACGAGTCGGGCACCCCGATCCGGATCCGGGACGTGGCGCGGGTCGAGTTCGCGCCGGTCATCCGGCAAGGCGCGGTGACCCGGGACGGCCGCGGCGAGGCGGTGGTGGGCATCGTGATGATGCTGATGGGCGCCGACTCGCGGACGGTGGTGCGCGACGTGAAGCAAGCCCTGGCCGAGGTCGAGCGCACGCTGCCCGCAGGCGTGACCATCGACCCCTTCTACGACCGCACGGAGCTGATCGAGCGCACGATCTCCACCGTCCGCACCAACCTGCTCGAGGGCGGCCTGCTGGTCGTGCTGGTGCTGCTGCTCTTCCTCGGGAACCTGCGCGGCGGGCTGATCGTGGCCGCGGCCATCCCCCTGTCGATGCTCGTCGCCTTCACGGCGATGCGGGCGATGGGCCTCTCGGGCAACCTCATGAGCCTCGGCGCGATCGACTTCGGGCTCATCGTCGACGGCTCGGTCGTGATGATCGAGAACATCGTGCGCGTGCTGCACCAGGAGCGGCCGGCGACGGCCGGGGAGCGGCGCCTGGCCGTGCGGCGGGCGGCGTCGGAGGTGGCTCGCCCGGTCGCGTTCGCGGTGGGGATCATCATCCTCGTCTACCTGCCGATCCTCGCGCTGACGGGCATCGAGGGGAAGATGTTCCGGCCGATGGCCCTGACCGTGGTCTCGGCCCTGCTCGGCTCGCTGGTCTGCGCGCTGACCCTGATGCCGGTGCTCGCGTCGCTGCTCCTCACCCGGCCCACCGAGGCCGAGCCCCGACTCTTCGTGCTGGCCCGCAGCCTCTGGGAGCCGCTGTTCGGCCTCGCGCGGAAGCGCGCGCGGCTCACCTTCGCGGCTGCGATCGGCGTGTTCGTGGCGAGCCTCGGGCTGATCCCGGTGCTGGGCGCGGAGTTCATCCCGACGCTCGACGAGGGCGCCATCGCCGTCCAGATCTGGCGCCTGCCGAGCATCTCCCTGGAGGAGAGCAACCGGATCTCGACCCGCGCCGAGCAGGTCATCAAGGAGGCCTTTCCCGAGGTGGACACGGTCATCTCCCGGACGGGCCGGGCCGAGATCGCCACCGATCCGATGGGCGTGGAGATCTCGGACACCTACCTGATGCTGAAGCCACCGGAGGAGTGGCGCTTCGCCAGCAAGGCCGAGCTGGTCGAAGCCATCGACGCCGAGCTGACGCGCTCGGTGCCCGGGGCGATGTTCAGCTACAGCCAGCCGATCGAGCTGCGCGTCTCGGAGCTGATCGCGGGGGTGCGGTCCGCCGTCGGCATCCAGGTCTACGGGGACGACCTGACCCGCCTCAAGGAGGTCGCGCACGCCGTGGCCGCCGTGGTCCGGACCATCCCCGGCGCGGCGGAGGTCAAGGCGGAGCAGACGAGCGGGCTGCCACTCCAGCGGATCATCGTCGACCGCGGGGCCGTGGCCCGGCACGGCCTGAACGCCGACGACGTGCTGGAGGTGGTCCAGGCCATCGGCGGGATCCGGGCCGGGACCGTCGTCGAAGGACAGCAACGCTTCCCGCTGCTCGTCCGCTTCGACGAGTCCGTTCGCCAGGACCCCGAGCGCATCGCGGGCCTGCGGGTGGCCGTGCCGAGCGCGCACGGGCCGCGGGCCATGATCCCGCTGGCTCAGCTCGCCGCCATCCGCATCGAGGACGGGCCCGCGCAGATCAGCCGCGAGGCGCTCAGCCGCCGCATCAACGTCGAGGCGAACGTGCGCGGCCGGGACCTCGCGTCCTTCGTGGCGGAGGCGCGGGCGGCAGTGGACGAGCAGGTGCAGCTGCCAGCGGGCTGGCGGGTGCACTGGGGGGGCCAGTTCGAGAACCTCGAAGCGGCGGCGGAGCGGCTGTCCGTGCTCGTGCCCCTCGCCCTGCTGCTCATCTTCGTCCTGCTGTACCAGGCCTTCGGATCCGCCCGGCTGGCGGTGCTGATCTTCCTGAACGTGCCCCTCGCGATGACGGGCGGGCTCGTGGCGCTCGCGCTGCGCGGCTACCCGCTGTCGATCTCGGCGGGGGTTGGCTTCATCGCCTTGTTCGGGGTCGCCGTGCTCAACGGGGTGGTGCTCGTCTCCTACATCGTGAGCCAGCGCGCGGCGGGGCTGGACCCTGCGCTCGCGGCCGAGCAGGCGGCGCGGATCCGCCTGCGCCCGGTGCTGATGACGGCGCTGGTGGCCGCGCTGGGCTTCGTTCCGATGGCGCTCGCGGGCAGCGCCGGGGCCGAGGTCCAGCGGCCCCTCGCGACGGTGGTGATCGGGGGGCTCGTGACCTCGACGATCCTGACGATGCTGGTCCTGCCGGCGATCTACCCCTGGTTCGACGGGGGGCGACGCCGGGGCGACTCCCCGCTCGATGCGCAGGCCTGATCGCGCCCCCCGGCAGCGGCGAGATCAACCGCCCGAGGCCCCCGGCTTCCCTGGACCTGGGTCGCGGCGATGCGCTACATGGGCGCTACCCGCAGTTCGGAGCCGCTGATGTCCTTCCTCCCGACCGTCCCTCCGCCGCTGGCGACGCCCCTGGCCGCCATCCTCCCGTCAGAGCCCCTGCTGCTCATGGGCGCGGGCCCCGTGCCCATCCCGCACGCGGTCGCGAGCGCCAACGGGGTGGTGATCAACCACCTCGGCGACACCATGAACCAGGTCGTGCTCGGCCTGAAGGACATGGCGGCCTACGCCTTCCAGACCTCCAGCCCGCGGGTGCTCGGCGTGGCCGGCCCCGCCTCGGCGTCCATGGAGATGGCGATCGCGAACCTGGCCTGGCCCGGCCGGCGCGTGCTGGCCCTGGTCTGCGGCGTCTTCAGCCACCGCCTGGCCGAGATGGCCCTGGGGGTCGGCGCCGACGTGACCACGGTGACCTCCGGCGCGCTCCAGCCGATCCGCCCCGAGCAGGTGGAGCAGGCCCTGGCGCAGGGGCAGTTCGACCTCGTGACGGTGGTCCAGGGCGAGACGTCCTGCGGTGTGCGCACGGGGGAGCTCGAGGCCATCGCCCGCCTCGTCCAGGCGCACGGCGCGCTGCTGATCGTGGACGCGGTCTGCACCCTGTCGACGACCGCGCTGCAGATGGACGCCTGGGGCATCGACGTCTGCGTGACCGGCGGCCAGAAGGGGCTCTCGTCGATCCCGGGCGTGTCCCTGATCGCCTTCTCCGAGGCCGCCTGGACCGTGGTGGAGACCCGCCCCCGGCCGATGCCGCACTGGTGCCTCGACGCTGCCCGCGCCTGGCGATTCTGGGGCGAGCACGCCTACCACTACACCGCCCCGGTGCCCGGCATCCTGGCCCTGTACGAGGCCCTGCGGCTCATCGCCGAGGAGACGCTGGAGGCGCGCTTCGAGCGCCACGCCCGCTCCTCGGCCGCGCTCCAGGCCGCGCTGCAGGTCATGGGGCTGGGGCTCCTC
Organism: Deltaproteobacteria bacterium; assembly: GCA_029261955.1. GTDB lineage: Bacteria > Myxococcota_A > UBA796 > UBA9615 > UBA9615 > CALCXL01. Next base: position 7,024 of record JAJDAI010000875.1, read on the forward strand.
GTGCCCGAGCCGGACCGGCTGCACTCCGTCGTGGCGGTCTGCATGCCCGAGGGCGCCGACATCCCGGCCATCCGCCGCACGATGGTCGAGGGCTTCAACGTGGAGATCGCGGGCGCCTTTGGGCTCGACATCGTGCGCATCGGCCAGATGGGCGAGCAGTGCCGTCCCAGCAACCTGTTTCGCGTGCTCTACGCCCTCGGCGCGAGCTGCCGCTTGCACGGCGTGCCGCTGGACGTCGCGGGCGGCATGGCCCAGCTCGAGCAGGAGCTCACCGTGTTCCCGTCTGGCAGCAACCCCACGACCGACCTGGGGATCGCGCCCCTCGTCGACCTGGGGCCTGACCCGCTGCCCGCCTGAGTTCAGCTGGACAGGACCGCCCCCAGCAAGGCGACGTAGCCCGCGATGCCGAAGAGGCTCCGGGCCCGGTGCACGCGGTGCCAGAGGCGGAGCAGCTTGTCGGCCTCGGCCAGGTTGGCGAGCAGGCCCTTGCCCTTGAGCTGCCGGTTGAGCGGCGTGGCGAGGCCGATGCTGAGTGGCAGGACCGGGGCCATCACCCCCACCGCCACCCACATGGCCACGCCGTCGCCGCGCAGCGCCATGGCCACCGTGCAGCCCAGGCAGACCACGTGCAGGGCCGGCTGGATGGTGTCGGACTTGTTGGTGCTCGCCAGGAAGCTGCGGAGCGCCTGCTCGAGGCCCAGGGAGAGGCGAGCCGGGTGCGCGATGGCGGTCGTGTAGAGCAGCACGCCTGCGAAGAGGCCACCGCAGAGCAGGGCGCAGAAGGCGAGGGGATCGAAGGGCATCGGGACTCCAGGCCGCGAGTCTACGCCCGGTCAGCCACCGCGCTCCGGACACCCCCCGGCGGGCGGCGGGTCCGTGCCAAGATGGGGCGCATGCCCCAGTGCCTGCTGCGTTCCCTGCTTCTTTCCCTCGGCCTCCTCCTGCTCGGCGCTTGCGCTGAGAGCGGGGAGTTGGCGAGCGGTCTCCCGGACGACGACGACGATGTGACGGCGGACGACGACGATGTGACGGCGGACGACGACGATGCGGCCGACGACGACGACGACGACGACGCCGCAGACGACGACGACGCCGCGGACGACGACGACGCCGCGGACGACGACGACGCCGCAGACGACGACGACGCCACCCCCGACGACGACGACGTCGCGGACGATGATGATGTCGCAGACGACGACGACGCCACCCCCGACGACGACGACGTCGCGGACGACGACGACGCCACCGCCGGGCCCTGCGACGGGCCGCGCACCTGGCTGACGGGCGACCTCGTCGTCGCGGACGCGGGCGACCTCAGTGACTTCTGTGCGGTCTACGACGCCGTGGACGGCGACCTGCTGCTGGAGAACAACTCTTCGGTCCTCACGTTGGTGTCGTTGTCCTGCCTCTGCGAGGTGACCGGCGACCTCAAGATCGAGGCGGTCTCCTCGCTCGTCGAGCTGTCCGGGCTCAACAACCTCCAGTCCGTGGGCGGGGAGCTCAAGCTCAAGGCGATGAGCGCGGCCGTCAGCCTGCCCGCCTTCACCTCGCTGACGGAGGTCGGCGATCTCAAGATCGAGAACAACCCCGCCCTCGTGTCCCTCGGGCTCGGCTTCCCCGCGCTGACCAGCGTGGCCGACGAGCTGAAGATCAAGGAGTGCGGCGTGCTGCCGGCCGTGGGCGGCTTCCCCGAGCTCGCGAGCGTCGGCGGACACCTGAAGTTCGAGGACAACACCGCCCTGGTGAGCATCGACGGCTTCGCTCAGCTCGGGCCGGTCGGCGACGAGCTGAAGGTCGATGGGAACGGGGTCCTGATCGCCATGAACGGCCTCTTCGGCATCACGAGCGTCGCCGGCCACTTCAAGGTCGAGGACAACCCCGTGCTGTCGACGCAGTGGCAGGCGGAGGGGCTGCGGGACGCCATCGGCGTGGCCAACATCGGCGGCGACGTCACCATCTCGGGCAACGGGCTGCCCTGAGCAGGTCTCTAGAGGTCCAGCGCGTCGTCCCCAGCCTCCAGCGCGTCCTGGATGGCGGCGCGGGTCGTGTTGCGGATGATGTCTTCGTCGATGGGCGGATCGAAGGTGGTCTCGGCCCAGTTGACCCGCAGGCGCTCCGAGCCCTCGCCCTCGTCCAGCCAGACGTCCAGCGTCCAGCTCTGGCGCAGGTTCGCCGTGCCGACGTGCGCCAGGAAGCCCTCCTGGGTCCAGGCGCGCGAGACCATGACGGCGCGCCCGTCCTCCGTCTGGAGGCGTCGGAAGTCCTTCCACAGCTCGAACTGCATCGAGAAGAGCAGGTTCTCGCGCGTGAGGTCGTTCACCGTGCGCAGGTGCTCGCAGTCGCCGTTCCCGAAGCAGTCCCGGCCCTCGAGGAACTCCCGCATGTAGGCCGTCGCCGTGGGCTCTGCGTCCAGCTGGTCGGCCTGGCGCGTGTAGTCGGCGTGCGCCGCGACGGGGTGTCGGGAGCGGTAGTAGAGCGAGACGTCGGCGGTGTCCTCGAGCTCGGTGTCGGCCGGGCGCGTCAGGCCGACGACGTCCTCGGCCTGGAGGCCGGTGGGGATCGTGGAGCGCGCCACCGTGTCGGCCTCGTAGTCGACGGCGTCCAGCAGCGTGGCGAGGTTCGTGGCGCCGGCCTGGAGGAAGGCGGGGTCGTCGTTGTCGAACTCACGGATCACGTAGCGGGCGAGATCGCTGAGCTCGGTGGGGGCTTCGGGCGGGTTGCAGCCGGCGAGCAGCAGGGTGACGAGGAGGGCGCGCATCGCCGGATGCTAGCAGGGGGGTGGGGGGCTCCTTCGGTCGCGTTCTGCGCGCTGGTGCTCTAGAAATGCGGTCATCGCCATCGAAGACGAGAGCCGCGGCTGGGACGCGCTGCAGACCGCCCAGCACATCGCGTCGGGGGAGGTCAGCGCCACTGAGGTGGTGCAGGCCGCCCTGAACCGTGCCCGCGCGTGGCAGCCGCGCCTCAACGCGGTGAAGCACGCCACGGGGGAGGACGCGCTGCGCTTCGCCGAGCAGCCGCGCGCCGGCTGCTTCGCCGGGGTGCCGAGCTACATCAAGGACCTGGAGGACGTGGCGGGCGTGCCCACGGGCTTCGGCACGGCGGCCATGCCGGCGCTGCTGCCCCGCACCACCGCGGCGAGCGTCGCGCAGTTCCTCGGCACGGGCGCGATCAGCTTGGGCAAGAGCACCAGGGCGGTGTTCGGCCTCACGGCGACCACCGAGCCCGTGCACGGGCTCGCGACGCGCAACCCCCACGATCTGGAGCGCTCGTCCGGCGGCTCTTCG
>JAJDAI010000876.1 GCA_029261955.1 Deltaproteobacteria bacterium
ACAGCCCGATCCAGAGCGCTCCCTGGAGCAGGGCGAAGGCCAGGCAGAGCTGGAGCTGCACGCCCGCCGCCGCCAGCAGCAGCGCGCCGAGCAGCGCGAAGGCCGGGCGTTCGCGGGCCTCCCAGAGCAGGGCGAGCACCGCGGGGATCGCGCAGAGGAACAGGCTCTCGTAGAAGCCGACCGCGATGCGGGAGGGGAGCCAGCCGGCGATCGCGAAGGCCGTCGCCGCCGCGCCCGCGCCCACCGGGCCGAGGGCCAGCCAGCGGCGGCCCAGGGCGAAGGTGCCCAGGGTGCCGAGGATCAGGAGCAGCACGGCGTCGATGCGCATGCCGAGCAGGGGCCCGAACAGGATCGAGGTGATGAAGAAGGGACCGAGGCTGCCGTCGGTGGGGTGGGCGTGCCCGGGCACCCCGCCCTCGAGGTAGGGGTTCCAGAGCGGCAGGCGCCCCTCGCTGCGCAGGCCCTCCACCGCGTACCAGCGCCACTTCGCGGCCTCGAGCCAGTCGTAGGCGCGGTAGGAGTCGCCGTGCAGGTTCTCCGCCGGAGCGAGCAGCAGCGGCAGCGAGACGAGGACGGCGGCGCCCACCGACAGCGCGGCGGCGAGGCGGACGGCGGCGGGGGTCGGTCGGCTCAGCAGGTCCTCGGGCAGGGGCGTCGGGGGGATCCTCGCCGTTCGTGCGCCCCCGGGGCAATGTCCCGCGGCCTGACGACGCTCAGCGGGACCGCCGGATCAGGAGCCTACGCTGTCGCTCGCATGGGCTCGCCTTTCGCCCCAAACAGGCTGTGAGCGAAACGCGTCGCCGACGCGAGCGGCAGACTTGGGCCTTCGTGGTCGTGGTCATCGCCCTGTCCTACGCCGTGCCCCTGGCCACGGCCGAGGACTACCACAAGGACATCGGCGACCTCAGCGGCTACGTCGCCATCGTCTGGCTCGGCTTCGTGCTGCTCATGCCGACCTTCGCGCGCTTCTTCGGCGGCCGCTTCAAGGCGCTGATGGGGCTGCGCAAGGAGCTGGGCATGGGCGCGGGCTTCTCGGTGGTCCTGCACGGGCTCTTCGCCTGGCTGGTGTCCAACGACGGCGACTGGGGGGTGCTCAACCCCAACGGCCAGGGCTCGGGCTGGATCAACTTCTTCCTGGCGATCGTGCTGCTGATCACGAGCATCGACCGCGTGCGCCTGTCGATGCAGCGGGCGACCTGGACGCTGCACCAGCGGGTGATGACCTTCGCGCTGCTCGGCCTGGGCAGCACCGCGGCCACCTCGTCCGACGACCCCGTGCTGATCGCCGGGGCGCTGGGCTTCACGGGGCTGGTCTTCGCGGTGAGGGCCGCGCAGTTCCTGTTCGACCGGACCCGCTACGACCGGGCCGCGATCGCGCGGAACGTCGCGGGCTTCCTCTTCGTCGCCGGCTACATCGTCGCCTGCCGCCTCACGCACGAGTTCGTGGCCATCACGGGCGTGCTGGCGCTGCTCGTCGTCCTGGCTATGGCGCCACGGGCTCTGAAGAAGGCTGCTGCTTCGTAGCCTTGTTCTTCGGGATGGCGTGCCAGTTGACGCCGTAGGTCACCGTCTGGCCGGACAGCACGGTCAAGGTCTTGCTGGCGCGGGTGACCGGGTAGCCCTCGCAGGACGGGTCGACGCACTCGAAGCGGAAGCGGCGCTCGCCGGCTTCCACGAGGCGGGTCAGAGGCGAGTCGCTGGCGGTGCCGAGCTCGGCGCCATCCAGGGTCACGCGGGAGTTCGGGGTCGCCGAGAGGCGCACGCGGCCGCGCTCGGTGGTGGGCGTCTTCACCACGACGGCGGCGTCGTCGAGCACCACGCGGGGGGCCGCGGCGGGCTCGGCGGCCGGTTCGGGCTCGGTGGCCGGCTCGGGCTCGGCGGCCGGTTCGGGCTCAGGCTCCCGCTCGACCTGCACGAGCATCGGTTCGTTGCGGCTCGGCTGGCGCAGCGGCGTCGGCGCTGGCTCCTCCGCCACCGCGACGGGCTCGCGGGCGACCTCGACCACGCGCGGCTGCTCTGGGGCGGGGCGGGGGGCGGGCTCGGCGCTGGCCTGGGGGGTGGGCTGCGCGGGCTCCGGCGTGGCGGCCTCGATGGCGGGGGCTGCGATGGGCAGGTCCGGCACCGCCTCGGTGGCGGGGGCCTCGGGCTCGGTCTCGGCGATCTGCGTCGGCGTGTCGTCCCCGCCCGGTCCCAGCAGGAGGAAGCCGAGCACGAGCACGAGCAGCAGCGCGGCTGCCGCCAGCGCGATCGGCACGGTCTTCGAGCGGGCCTCGCCGCCCCAGGCGCCGAAGGTCACCTCGGCCGCGCTCTCGGGCGCGGCTTCGACGCGGGGGGGAGCGGGCTTGCGACGGGCTTCCGCCGGCACCGCGAGGGCGCGGGTCGCGGCCACCGGGGCCTGCTTGGGCTTGGGCTTCGGCTTGGGCCTCGCCTTCGCCTGCACCTTGGGCTTCGCGGCGACCGCCTTCGGGGCCGGCTCGCTGCCGTCGGCGGCGAAGTTGTCGTCCCAGAGGCCGTCGCCGCCGTCCGGCGCCTCTTCGACGGCCTTCGCCCCGATGCCGGTGTCCTCGTCGTCCCAGGGATCGTCGACGTGCGGCACGTCCTCGATCAGCTCGCCGGGCGCGCCGGGCGTCATGGCGGGCATGTTCCGGGTGGCGCCCGGACCGGCGGGCTCGGCCGGCTTGTGCGCCGCCATCATCCGGGTCGCGACGGGCTCGCCAGCGGGGGTGGCGGGCGGCCGGTTGCGGGTGGCGGGGGGAGCGCCGACCGGCGTGGCTCCGCCGCCCTCCTCGGGCCCCGTGCTGGTCGCGTCGCTGCCGAGCAGGCCCCGGATCGCGCGGCTCAGGCCCGTGGTCGGCGGGTCGCGTTGGAGGATCTCGCGCAGGTCCTCGCCCACGTCTTCGGCGTAGGCCGGCCGGCGCTCGGGATCGGTGTGCAGCAGGGCGCCGATGACCGAGGACAGGCCGGGCACGGCGTCCTCCACCGGGCGGAGGATGTTGTTCTTGCCCAGGTAGCTCTCGACGTCGCCCAGCGCAGCCACGAGCCCCCGGATGCCCAGCGAGGGCGGGAAGAGCTGCCGGCCTGCGGCCATCTCGAAGAGCACCGCGCCCAGGGCGAAGAGGTCCGAGCGGGGATCCAGCTCCGCGCCCCGGCTCTGCTCGGGCGACATGTAGGCCGGCGTGCCCCGGATCATGCCCTCGGAGGTCTGCAGCCCGTGCCCGGTGTTGGACCGCGCGATGCCGAAGTCCCCGATCTTCACCGTGCCGTCCCGCGCGATGAACACGTTCGAGGGCTTGAGGTCGCGGTGCACCAGGTGGTCGGCCTGGTCGGTGTCCTCGAGCGTGTGCACGTACTGGAGCCCGGCGCACATCTGCGCACCCACCTCGAGCACGGCCCAGGCGGGGAAGGGCTGCCAGTCCTTGATCAGCTGATCGAGCGTGATGCCGCGCACCAGCTGCATCGCCACGAAGAGGCGCCCGCCGACCTCACCCAGGTCGTAGGTGTCGACGACGTTGATGTGGTTGAGCAGCGCGCCGAGCCGCGCTTCGTTGAGCAGGGACGCGCGCAGGGTCGAGTCGTCGAGCGACATCGCCCGGTGCATCACCTTGAGCGCAACCCGCTTGCGGAAGCCCTGTTCGCCCAGCAGCTCCGCTTCGAAGACGCGCGCCATGCCGCCCTCGCCGAGGACTCGGAGCAGGCGGTAGCGGCCGAGATCGACCGGCAGATCTTCCGGGCGGATGTGGTCAATGGTCGCGATGGGGCGGCCTCCAGATGCGCGCAGTGTCCCTCGACCCCCAATGGGGGGCAAGTCACTGGGGCATCGGCCCGAGAACGAGGTCCAAGGAGACGGGCTCGTTCGTGGGCACGAGCAGGATCTCACCGATCGCCAGGAGGTCCTCCGAATCGGGCCCGCCCAGCAGGCCGCTGCCGTTGTCGTCGAGGAAGAGCACCGGGTACCACTCGGTCTCCCCGGTGACCACGTCCTCGACGTTGAGCGACAGGCCGCCGTTCACGTCGATCACGCCCAGCTCGAACAGCTGACTCGGCCCCGTCGGGTCCTCGGGGCCCGGGGGCGTGGAGCGCAGCATGAGCATCGCCTCGCCGACGCCGTCCCCCATCGGGGTGCCCGCGAGGCTCAGGTTCAGCTCGATCACCCCATCTCCTGCCGCCAGCAGCCCGCCGCCGTCGCAGTGAAAGGAGTTCTCGATGGGGTAGCCCACGCCGAAGGTGGTGCACATCTCCTCGGGGAAGGCGACCGTCTCGTCGAAGGGGTTGAACCAGGTGCAGGTGGGCTCGAGCACATCACCCGGCAGGAGGGTCAGCTCCCCCGGGGCGAACTCGCGGCCGGGGGGCACGAAGCGGAACTCGGGCTCCCACTCCTGCACGTCCAGCGGCAGGCCCAGGTCTTCGCCGTCCCGCCAGTGCCGGACGACGAAGCTGCGGCCCAGGGAGTGCATGTGGGCTCCCAGGGCGAGCACGTTGATCTCGCGGGGCATCTCGCAGGCGAAGGTGAGCGAGGTCTCCTCGTGCGGCGGGAGCTGGAGGTCGCCGACGTCCATGTTGATCGTGCCGGCGATGTGCTCGACCTCCTCCATGGGGATCAGGCCCAGGTCGAAGACGTTGTTCACCATCACCGGCTCGGTGGACGTGTTCACGTAGTGCAGGTCGGCCTGCCAGCGCTGACCCTCCTCCAAGCGGAAGGCGACCCCTTCGGGCAGCCGAACCCACTCGTCGGGCTCCGGGCTGGCGCCCACCTGCTCGAACAGGGTGGCGCGCGGAGGCCACTGCTCGGACGCGGCGGTGCAGTCGAGCAGGGTGCCGTCGGGCGGATCGTTCTCCGTCGCCTCCTTGAGCAGGCTGTGGTGGTGGAACAGCTCGGGGTGCGTGACGCGCAGGCTGTTCACGCCGACGGTCGGGCCCTCCCAGGTGCCGAAGAAGCACATGAAGATCTCTTGCGCCGGCGGGATCTCGAAGGGCGGGATGTCCCAGATCACGCGGCCGTCTTCGGCGAGGGGCACCTCGACCGTGACGTCGCGGGAGCCCGCGTCTTCGTCGACGGGCTCCACGCAGGCGGCGAGCAGGGCGATGGCGAACAGCAGTCGAAGCATGGCGTCTCGGACTCTAGCCCCCCGGCGAGCTCGCCCCCCGCATCGATTTCATCTCAGCCGCACCAGGGCCCGGTGAGGAGCTCGAAGACGAGCTCGTCCGGTGCGGGCAGGACGATCTCCAGCGGGTCGTCGTCCGAGGGCAAGGGCAGCTCGATCACGGCGGCGGGGCTCTGACAGCCGGCATCACCGAGCTCGTCGCCCTGCCAGAGCAGCAGCACGACGCCCTCCGTCTCGCGCTCGCTCTCCGTCTCGAACTCCAGGTCGTGCGTGCCCACGCCCGAGAAGCCGCCGTAGACCCGGTCCCCCTCGTCCACGCAGCCGAAGGTGTTGCCCTCCGCGGTCTCGGTGCCGCGCAGCTCGCCGGTGTAGCCGTGCTCGTCCACGATCTGGAGGCGGTGCACCCAGACGTTGTCCACGAAGCAGGCGGCCAGCACGACCAGAGCGAGCAGCAGGCGAAGGCGGCTCACGGGGTCCCCACGCGGCTGCGGCGGGGGCCGAGCTGGAGCCCCGCGACCGCCTCGCCCGAAGGCGCGACGCTGGAGTGATCGCCGGGCGCGGACACGCCGATCGCCGTCTCCAGGAAGAAGCCGAGCGCGGGGGCCAGATCCACCTCCAGGCGCAGGCCCACCAGCGCTTGCCGCCCCGAGGAGTCCAGGCGGGGCGTGTCCTGCGGTTCCTGCCCCGGCTGGTGCACGCGGCGGGTCAGGGCGACGGGCATGGCCTCGAGGTGCAGGGTGGGGCCGAGGCCGACGCCGGGCTTCGGGCGCGCCACGAGCTGGAGGTCGAAGCGCAGATCGGCCACGGCCTCGAGCATCTGGCCGTCGACGAAGAAGGGCAGGAACAGCTCGAGGGCCCGCCGGGTCGCCCCGATCTGGAGGGTCAGCTCGAGCCGGAGCTGGCTCGTCAGCAGGGGCCTGAGGCGCAGCTGGGCCAAGGCTGCCCAGCCGCGGGGCCGGGGCTCGTCGTCGCCGTAGGTCGTCAGATCGAAGGCCGTGCGGACGCCGATCGCCACGCGCTCGTGCGGCCACAGGCGCAGCGCGAGGCCGAAGCCGGGGGCTGGAGGTGCGCCGAGGGCTGCGTCGCGGAAGCCGGCGTCGAACGCGAGGTCCCAGCCGGGGGGCGGCGCCGGGGAGGGCGGGTCGGCCGCCGCGGCGGGTGCGCAGAGCAGCGACAGCAACAGGAGCAGCTGGATCACGCCCTCATGCTGCCACGGGCCGAGCCGCGTGCCCCTGGGAAGCGGGGTGCATGGAGACTGAGGGGCGGGCGCCCGCCGTGACCGTCGTCACCCCGCTGCTCGGGATCTGCGCGACACTGTCCATCGGGAGGTGGCCGTGGGCCACAGCGATTGCGCGGACTGCCCGGTGCTCTCCAACGAGCTCTTCCGGGCCCTGCCGGACCAGGTGCGTGAGCGGGCCGTCTGCCTGTTCCGCCCAGCGGAGCTGCGCGCGGGCACGCCGCTCTACCTCGACGGCTTCCCCGCCCACTCGATCTTCGCCATCCGCAGCGGCACCTGCAAAGCCGTGCGCTCCATGACCAACGGGCGGGAGCAGGTGCTGGGCTCCTACAGCGACGGCGACTTCGTGGGCTTCGACGCCCTCACCCTGGAGCACTACCCGCACACCGTCGAGACGACGACGGACGCGATCGTCTGCCATGCACCGCGCGCCGTCTTCGTGGAGACCGTGGTCAACACGCCCTCCTTCGCCACCGCCGTCATCCGCCACCTGAGCGACGAGCTGCGGCGCCTGCGCGCCGACATGGCGAGCCTCGGCACGCAGACCGCGCTGGCCCGCGTCGCCCGGCACCTCAGCAGCGTGCCGCGGAGCAACGGGAAGAACGGCACCGCGAGCTCGGTGGTGCTGCCGCTGAATCGGCGCGACACGGCGGGCATGCTCGGCATGGCCGAGGAGTCGCTGTCCCGTCAGCTGGCGAGCCTCGAGCAGATGGGTCTGCTGCGACGGCGCGGGCGGACGCTGCTCATCGAGGACCTGGCCGCGCTGGAGCAGCTGGCCGGCGACTGAGGGCCGAGGCCAGGGGCGCAGCCACGCGCCAGGGCGCGGTGACCGTGCCGGCCAACCAGCAGCGGCGCCACTCCGACTCGACCGCAGCCAGCGAGGGGTAGCCGCGCGGCCACGTGACGGCCCGGGCGGGGTTCAGCTGCGCTTCGATCCAGCGGGTGGGGTTCCAGCCCTCCGCCAGCCACTCCGTTCCCCCCGGCTCCGGGCGGAAGAGGCGCGCCGACACGCCCGCCCGGGAGCTGATCCGCGCCGCGAGCGCCCACGCGGCGCGATCGCTGACCGGGCTGGAGCCCGGCGCGCCGATCACCAGGTCGCAGCGCACGGGCAGGCCCGCCGCGCGCAGGGTCCGCGCCGCCGACGCGACCTGGGCCGTGAAGCCGTCGGGGGGGCGGGCGCCGAGCTCACCCAGGTCCAGGGTGACCCCCGCGCAGCCTGCTGCAGCCAGCCGCAGCGGCACCGAGCCCACGAGATCCCCCGGCGGCAGGGTGCAGGTCCAGGCCGGCCAGAGCCGGGCGCGCTCCCGGCGTTCCCGCAGCCCGTCCAGCCAGGCGGGGTTCGAGGCGAGCGAGCCGTCGAGCGCGCGCACCCCGGCGAGCGGCCGCAAGCGGGCGGCCCGGACCAGGGAGCGGGCGAGGGCCGCCGGGGACTCGGGGGAGCCGCCGTAGGGGCCGGGGCTCGGGCCCATGCGCAGCCCCAGCGCCGACGTGACCCCCCGCAGCGGGCGGACCCCGCGCAGCAGCGACCAGGCCGGGGTCGGCAGCGGTCCGGGGTGCACGGGCCTCGGTGTCGCAGGCCCGGAGCGATCCCACACGCCCGCGAGGCCCTTGGGCGGCTGGCCGAGGCTGGCCCGGTTCACGGCCTCCACCAGCGCATCCACCCCGGCGAAGACCGCCTGGTCGGCGCCGATCGCGGTGGCGAGGGCGTGTTCGGGGAAGCGCCGCGGGTGACCCCCGTAGAGCAGGACCCGCGCCCGCGTGGCCCTCCGCAGCCGCAGGGCGAGGGCGACCGCGCCGGGCCAGCGGGCGCTGCTGGCGGCCAGCAGCACGACGTCCGGCTCGTGCGCGGCGACGGCGTCGAGCAGCTCCAGCATCGAGGTGCAGCGCGCCTCGAGGGAGACCTCGGCCCCCGTCTGCCTGATGGCCGCCAGGGCGACGAGCAGGTCGTGCAGCTCGGTGGCGGCGTCCTCTTCGGCGCACTGCAGCTCGAACCACCGGTGTCCCGGGGGCAGGGGAGCCAGGACGCCGCAGACCCTCATCCGCCGCTCCGCATCCGATCTGCAGCGGCCAGCACCGACTCCGCGAGCTCGGCCGTGATCTCACCCAGCCCGCGGCGGCCCGGCGGTGGGTGGGCGATGGCCTGCAGGGCGACGCCCGCGATCTCGAGCGCGGCGGCCGCGGCGGCCCGCCCGATGGGCGTGGGCTCGGCGGACACGGGCTTCAGGATGGGTGCCCCACCCCCGTTGCTCGGCACCCCGTTGGCAGGCTTCGCGTTCGCCGGCACCCGAGGGGCGGCGGCTGCGACAGGGCCTGGGTTCTGGACGGGGGCTGGGGCGACCCGGGGCGGCGCTGGCTCGGCCGATCCGCCGTTCAGGTGCAGCAGGCGTCCGCCCAGGGCTTCGATCTCCGCCAGATCGTGAGTCACGTAGACGACGGCGCGATCGGCGCAGCCGTCGGCCAGCTCCCGCAGCAGGCGCAGGCGGGTCGGTCGGTCCACCGAGGCGAGCGGCTCGTCGAGCAGCAAGACCGCGTGCGGCGAGCCCAGGGCACGAGCCAGGGCCAGGCGCTGCTGCATGCCGACGCTCAGCGAGGCCGGCAGCTCGCCCGCGACATCCAGGAGGCCGTAGCGTTCGAGGGCCTGGTCGATGGCGAGGGACGAGCAGAAGCGGCTGCCCTCGTGCTGCGCCAGCAGGTTGTCCCGGACCGAGAGCTCCGGCAGGTAGCAGAACAGCGAGGGGTGCTTCATCGCGAAGTAGCGCTTCACGGACTGCGGCACGTAGAAGACGCCCCGCCGGGCCGTCAGCTCGGTCGTGACGTCGCGGCCGCCGATGGTCACGCTGCCCTCGTCGGGCTCCAGCACGCCGGCGATCAGGTCCAGCAGCGTCGACTTGCCGCTGCCGTTGGGCGCGACCAG
>JAJDAI010000877.1 GCA_029261955.1 Deltaproteobacteria bacterium
GCGTGCAGCGCCACGGACACGAAGCCACCCGGCGCCGCGATGCTCTGGCCTCGGGTCACGTCCTGACCGACCTCGACGGTGGCGACCGACGGAGCGCCGATGTGCTGCGCCAGGGGCAGCACGTACTCGTCCACGAAGGGCATCGGCTCGATGGTCGAGTTCGCCGTCGCGTCCTTGTGCTCCGGAGGGTGGATCCCGTGCGTGAAGGTCGGGGGCGCCGCGCCGGCCGGTGGGAGGGAGGGGTCGAGCACCGGCTAGCCCTCGCCAGCCGTGTAGCCGGCCAGGCCCATCAGGCGCTCGGTGAGGCGCGCGAGCCCCTCCCCGTCCGCCGTCTGCTTCACCTTCGCGACCTCGGCCTCGACCTGCGCGGCCTGATCGGCCTGCAGCTCCTCGCGGAGCTCCTGGCGAATGGCCCCCTCGTCGACGAGGGGCCCGGTGGGCTCTGCCTCCTGGCGCGGGTCGTCCAGCTTCAGCAGCCGGGTCCCGGCCTCGATGGCCTCCGCGGCGACCGCCACGGTTCGATCGACCTCGAAGCCGTCCCGTGCGGGCTCCGGGGCATCGATCTGCATCCAAGCGCCGCCTGCGTAGCCGAGGGCGGCCACGACACCCGCGAACAGGTGGTCCGGCGCCCCGATGGACGAAGACAACGCGAAGGCACCTGCTGAGCCGGTGTCCAGCTTCGCGCCCGGGCCGTCCAACACGACCACCTTGACCGGCAGCTCGGCGTGGACGAGGCGGGCCAGCTCGGCGGGCGGCGTGCCCTCCACGAGGACCAGCAACGCCGGGCAGTCCGCCTGCTCCTGGTCCGTGAGCGTCTGCCACCTCAGCTTCGCCAGCCCGGAGAGGCGCGCGGGCAGGTTGGCGGGCGGCTTGCTGAGCAGGTCGGCCCGGCGGAGCAGGCGCACGGTGTCCAGGTGGTCCCGGAGCATGGCCTCCGCGATCCCCCTCGCGACCGACGCGAGCTGCTCGGGCTCGGCCACGACGCCCGGCGCGAACCAGGGGTGCCGCGGCCAGGTCAGCAGCTCGGCCAGCTGGCCCCGGGCCGAAGCCACGAAGCCGTAGCGCGCGCGGCCCAGGCCGTCCGCGCCGCTCACCAGCTGCTCCCGCACGCGGGCGAGCTCGGCGCCGGTCCGGGCGCAGTCGAGCAGCGCGTTCCGGTCGAGCGGAGCGGCCACGTCCATCGCCGACAGACGATCCGCGAGGCGACCGAGGGTGGGGCGCGCGCCTTCGGTCGGGGCGAGGGCCTCGGCCAGGGTCGCGGGGTCCGCTTCGGCGAGGCTGTCCGTGAGCAGGCGGTCGATGCGGGTGCGAAGGGCCTCCGATCGCTCGGCCAGCGCCCGGGCCTGGCGAGCCGCGACCCGCTGCCCGTGCTGCTCGGCCGCCGCAGCGACGAGGCGCAGGGCGATGCGACCGCCCGAGCCCGGCTCCTCGGAGCCGCGAGCCAGCTGCGCGCGCGAGGCGTGCCGCGACAGCAGCGCCGCCGAGGCGTCGCCGATCTCGGGGGCCAGCCGCGCGATGGTCTCGCCGGTCGTGTCGGGCAGGGCCTCCCACGCCGTCCAGCGCTCACGCGCCGCCGTGAGCAGGTCCGGGGCGCGGTCCGCGAGGCTCAGGGCCTCCTCGCCGCAGGCCGCCACGCACAGGCCGCAGCCCGTGCACGAGGCCGGGTCGACGGCCTGCACCAGCAGCTCGGCCGCGCCTCCCTGCTCGGCGTCGCGGAAGAAGGCCTCGGTCACCGACGGCGCCAGGGCCACCAGCGCCGCAGCGGTCGAGTCGAAGGCCGCGGCCTGGGCGGCCAGCTCGTCCTCGGCCAGCCCCAGCTGGGCCGCGAGCCAGGTCCAGGAGTCGTCCAGCAGGCCCGGATCGACGGCGCCGACCTGCAGCGAGCCCGCGAGCTTCGTGGCCAGGTGCTTGTGCGAACGGCGGAGCGCGTCCGCGGGGCGGCCGGAGGTCCCCGCGAGGCGGCTGGCCGCAGTGAGGAGCGGCTCGAGCGCGAGGGCGCCGACGCCGATGGCCGACTCGGGGCAGGCCGGCCAGCAGTCGCCGCAGCCGGTGCAGGCAGCAGAGTCCAGGACGGGCAGGGTCTTCGCCAGCACGGGGGGCTGCAGCGCGGAGGCGCCCGCAGGCACCACGCGGGCGGCGGAGATGGGATCGGGTGAGCCACCCTGACCGGCGAGGTCGGGCTGCACGACGGCACCCCAGAAGCGCGGGAGGCTGTCCGGCGCGGCGCGCTCGGCGCCGATGCGGCGGAGCAGCTCCGGCACGGGAGGCTCCACGGCGTCGCGGGCCGCAACCCGAGGCACGGCGACGTGGATCGCAGGCTCGGGCCAACCCTCCTTGAGGGGCTGGAGCAGGGCGTCCCGGCGGGGGAAGCCGACCGCAGCGGGCAGCGCCGGCCCGTCGAGCGGGAAGCGGGCAGGCAGATCACCCGAAGGCAAGGCCTCGAGCAGGGCGACGACCTGGTCCACCGTCGGACCGCCGGAGCCGAAGGTGGCGGCCAGCACGCGACCGTCCAGGCCGGGCGCGGCCGCGATGACCTCCCGGGCGAAGGGCGGCATGGGAGCGAGCGGGTCCTCGTCGGGCCCCAGGACCACGACGGCCCGGCGCTTCTGCCCCAGGACCGCGCCGATGGCGGCCGCGGGGAAGGGCCGCAGCAGGGTGATCGACAGCACGCCCGCGCGGAGCTTGCGCCCAGCACGCACCTGCTCGATCGCCTCGGTCGCGACCTGCACGCCGCGCCCCCAGGCCACGATCACGTAGTCGGCGCCGTCCAGCGAGGAGCCGCCGACCGCCGAGAGCTCGCGCCCAGTCCAGTCAGACACGGTCGAGAGCGCCCTGTCCGCCAGATCGGCGACCGGCGCGTCGAAGAAGATTCGGGCCCCTGCCCTGCTCCGGACCGCAACCGCGTCCTGCTGGCGCCCGCCGCTCGCGACGGGGTGGTCCGGGTCGAACCAGCGCACTGCGCGCCGGCGTTCGTCTCCGAACAGGGCCCGCTGGGCGAGGGTCGAGGAGTCGACCAGCTCGTCCGGCCAGCCGAGCAGCTCCCTGATCGTCTCCAGGGACGGCATCAGCAGCGACTCGTCGCCGATGTCCTCGCTGAGCAGGACGCCGGGGCGGAGCGCCCACTCGGCCAGCAGGCGGACCGCGAGGGCCAGGTCGGAGGCGTGCTGGGCGTTGCGGGCGGCGGCCACGAAGGCCCCGCTGCCGGCCACGACGCTGGGACCGGAGCCCCAGGGCTGGCCCGCGGAGCGCACGGCGTGCACCACCAGGGGGGTGAGGCGCTGGACGGCGTCGGCCAGGCCGAGCTGCAGCGAGGGCAGCTCGGCCGAGTCGGCCAGGAGCGTGCTGCGCTGGCCGGCGAGGGCGGCGCCCAGGGCGCGCGTCAGGCGATCTGCCGCGCCTTGCTCGTCCCGGAGCACCACGCGATCCGACAGCGTGGCCTCGATCTCGAGCAGCGCGTCGCGCAGCCCGCGGGTGGCCTCGGAGCCCGGGTGGGCGGGGGGCGACTCGGCCCCGCCGCGGAGCCACTTCATCCAGCGTCGTTCAGGCACGCCGCCTCCCTTCGAAACGCCAGTCTTCTTCGGGGACCTCGAACTGCTTGCCTTCGAGCCAGACGATGGCGTTCGTCGGGCAGCGGAAGGTGGTCTCCAGGCCCGCGGGGGGCTCTGCATCGAGGTCGATCACGGGCAGGCCTCCCACCATCTTGATGGCCCCCTTCGGGGCGTCGGCGGCGCAGCGGCCGCAGGCGTCGCAGGCCACGGCGCAACGGGCGCGGGCTTCGTCGCCCTCGAGGGGCGAGGCGCACTGCACGAAGAGCTTCTGCTCGACCGGCGCCAGCACGAAGAGGTCGAGCGGGCAGACCTCGACGCAGTCGTTGCAGCCCACGCAGCCCACCGGGTCGACCACCGGGAGCCGCTCGGGGCTCATGGTGATCGCGTCGAAGGTGCAGGACGTCGCGCAGTCGGCCAGACCCAGGCAGCCCCAGGGGCAGGCCCGTCCGCCGCCGTCGACGACCGCCGCCGCGCGGCAGGACTCGGCGCCCACGTAGGACGCCAGGCGGGGAACCAGGCCCTCGGCGCCGGCACAGCGCAGGCGGGCTACCAGGGTGCTCCCTTCGCCGACATCGACCCCCAACAGGGACGCGATCTCGACGAGGTCGTCCGGGCTCGCGACGCTGCACGCGCCGGGCTGGACCTTCGCCTGCACCAGCAAGTCCGCGAAGGCGTTGCAGCCCGGCTCGCCGCAGGCGCCGCAGTTGTTTCCGGGCAGCAGATCGCCCACCGCCTCCAGCCGCGGATCCTCCTCCACGTGCAGGAAGTGGTGCGCCACCGCCAGCACGGTTGCGAAGAACAGACCCAGGCCGGTCATGATCCCGACTGCGGCGAGCACGGCTCCCACGCGAATTCTCCTAG
Organism: Deltaproteobacteria bacterium; assembly: GCA_029261955.1. Taxonomy (GTDB): domain Bacteria; phylum Myxococcota_A; class UBA796; order UBA9615; family UBA9615; genus CALCXL01. The sequence goes on from JAJDAI010000877.1 coordinate 4,410, forward strand.
GCGATGTCTGCCGCGAGCTGGATGAGCTCGGGCGTGGCCGTGGCGTCGTCCGGGCGGGGCGTGCCGGGGTGGATGCAATCCGCGGGGCAGAGTTCAGCCGCGCGGACCAGCTCCGCGAAGGTCCCGGCCTCCGCGTTGGCCAGGAAGGCCTGCTTGTCTCCGTCGTACTGGAACATGCGCCCGTTCAGGTTCGTGCATTCGTTGCAGGACGTGCAGAGCGGCGTGTCGACCCAGGGGTCCCCGCCGATGCTCAGCGTGGGCTCGGGGGCCGGGGGCGCCGCCTCGGCCGGGGCGCTGTCTTCCACCGGGGCAGCCGCGCCGTTCTGCGGCGCAGGCACCGGGGCCGGTCGAGGCGCAGCAGGGGCGGCCACGAGCGGCCCGTCGAGGTCCATGAGCGCCGCAGCGAGGCGCTCCATCGACTCCCGCGCGGTCTCGGCCCGAGCCTGCTCCAGCGCGACGACGTGGGCCTTGTCCAGCTCCTCCGCCGCCTGCTCGGCGCCCTCGAGGGCGTCCTTGCGGGCCCCCTCGGCGGCGCGGATCGCGTGGAGGTTGTCGTAGCCCGCCAGCTCCTGGAGCAGGCGCCAGCCGCGCATGCGGTCTCGGCAGGCGAGCGCAACGTCCACCGTGGTCACGGCGCGACCCAGGGTCCCGCTGCCGTCGATGACCCACACGAAGGGGATCGCCCTCTGGGCCTCCCCGGGCACGAGGCCCGCCACGTAGTCGGCCACGGGGACCTGGTCCTGCGCCCACTGCTCGTGGGTGATCACCTGGAAGTGGTCCGCGAAGGCCGGCTGGAGCGCCAGCGCGTGAGCGTGAGTGAACAGCAGCTCGAGGCTCTGCTCCGCCCCGCCCTGGTCGCGGCAGGCGAAGGGGAAGACCGGCCAGCGCTGGTCCACCTGCGGGTTGCCCTCCAGGGACAGCCGCTCGGCCCAGGTCTCGCCCACGTCAGGCGCGTAGACCAGGAGCGGCGCCCCGCGACCGGCCAGATCGGCCTCGGCGCGGATCGCGGCCAGATCGCCCTCGGCCTGCTGCTCGGTGCTGATCACCGCAGCCCAGGGGCGCGTCGCGCGGGCGAGCTGGTAGAGGCCCTCCTTGGCGTGAGCCGGGCGCGTGAGCGCGGTCTGCACGACCAGGCCCTCACGGTGCGCCGCCGCCAGCCAGCCGACCGACTCGTGCACCGAGGCAGCGTCCAGCCGATCGTCCTCGGGGTTGGCCTCGTCGAGCACGAGCACGCCGACCGGTCGGCCGGAGCGCAGCAGGGCCGACAGATCAGCCTCTCCGCCACCCCGGACCCCGGAGCCCGGCACGGCCGCGGTGACCGCCGGCAGCAGGGCGAGTTCGTCCTCGCTGAAGCCGTCCCAGTCCAGGCGGGCGAGCACCTCGTCGTGCAGGCTCGAGTCGTAGGCGCCGTCCAGCTCCAGCGCCGCGACCCGCGCGGCCCGGACCACCGGCAGCATGCGCCGCACGAGCCCATCGAAGAGCCCGACCGCGGTGGCCATGGGCTCGGGGTGCTCGGTGACCCCCTCGGGCAGGAGCGAGCCGTCCAGGTCAGCGCCCGGCGCCACCAGGACCCGGGTGATCGGGCTCGGGCCCGCGTTCAACCAGCCGTCGAGCTGATCGCGCACGGCTTCGAGCCGGGCCCGACGGGCCTCCGGCAGCGGAGCCGAACCGCGCTTGGTCCCGACCACGGCCGCCAGGGCGGCGGCGTTGAACAGCCCCCCGTGAGCGCCCAGAGACGCCGCGACCGCGCCGGGCTCCCGGCCCTGGTCGGAGTGCATGCGCTCGATGAGCAGCAGGTCGTTCACGCCCTCGCGCAGCTTCACCGCCAGCGCTTCGAAGCGGGCCCGCGCGGGGGTGCGCGCCGAGGTCTGCGCCTCGAGGTAGAGCGACAGGACGTCCGAGGGCGCCAGGACCTCGAGGGCCTCGCCTTCGTCGACCCGCGCCCGCATCGCTTGCACGAGGGGCTCGATCGCGGCGACGCGCACCGAGGGATCGGGGGCGCCGAAGGTCGGTCCACCGCGGTGGAAGGCACACACGGCCTCGGGGGAGCGTTCGGGCAGCGAGTCCCCGAAGGGCAGCAGCGGGAGCGTCGACTCCTCCGCCCGGAAGTGCACCTCGGGCGGCGGCAGCGGGGTGCGCACCAGCTCGGCCGGGACCTCCCCATCCCCGTCTTCCAGGCCGGCGACGATCGCGTCGGCCAGGGCGTCGGGCGCGACGTCCCGAAGCGCGAAGAGGCGCACGCGGGCCTCGGCCAGCGCGGCACGGCAGCGGTCTCCCAGCGTGCTCAAGAGCTCGCCGTCCGTCCCCTCGGCCACGACGAACACGGCGTCGGGCGCGGACTGGAGCAGGGCGGTGCCCACCGAGGCCCCGTCCGCTCGCGCGGCGACCAGGATGTTGCGCACGGGCAGCTCCAGCCCGGTCAGCTGGAAGCCGAGCCCCCAGGGCACGACCTGAAGCAGGCCACCCAGCCCGGGCGGCACGCTGTGCAGCGCCAGCTGGCTCGCCAGGCCCCGGGCCCAGGCCCGATCCGACAGCACCACGAGCTCCGTGGGCTCGCCCTGCTCGGGCGGCGCCTCGGCCTCCCCGCCGATGTGCTCGGCGAGGGCCTCCAGCAGCTGCCCCACGGAGGCGTCGTGGTCGACGCGCACGCGGGCCCCGCTCGCCCCCTCGGGCAGGATGGCGTGCAGCGCCTCCAACCAATCGGGGTGGGTGGGGTCCTGCACGACGACGACCGTCTCGGCGCCCAGCAGGTCGGCGGTCAGCCGGTCCTCGGGCACGGGGTGGATCAGCGCGACGTCGACGACCGCCGTCCGCGTCCCCGCCCCGGTCAGGATCTCCGCCGCCTGCTGCGCGACCACCGCCGCGCGGCCGGCCGCGATCAAGACGTTCGGGGCCCCTCGGGGCCCGCTGCGCGCCGCGACGTCCCGCAGGCGCCCGGTGCGCTCGGAGACCAGCCGGAA
>JAJDAI010000878.1 GCA_029261955.1 Deltaproteobacteria bacterium
TTCAGCGGCGACAAGCTGCTCGGTGGCCCGCAGGCCGGCATCGCGGCCGGCACGCCCGAGGCCGTCGCGGCCCTGCGCAGCCACCCCGTCATGCGCCTCGTGCGGCCCGGCAAGCTCACGCTGCTCGCCCTGGAGGCGACGCTGCGGGCCTGGGAGGCGGATCCCGAGGGCACGCCGGTGCCGGTGGCCGAGCTCACCGAGCGCTCCGTCGGAGATCTGCACGCGGACGCGACGGAGCTCGCGCGCGCCTTGCGCTCCCTCCTGGGTGACCGGGCCGAGGTCCGCGTCGTGCCCGTGGACAGCAAGACCGGCGGGGGCAGCTCCGCGCTCATCACGCTGCCGTCCCACGCTGTCTCCGTGCGCCCCCCGAGCGGGGAGGAGGAGCTGGCTGCGGCGCTGCGGCACGGCGATCCGGCGGTGGTCGGTCGGCTGGAGGACGGCGCGCTGCTGCTCGACGTGCGGGCTCTGCTGGAGGGCGACGCGGAGCGCATCCTCGCCGCCTTCGGCCGCTGGTCCTCGTGATCCAGATCCTGCTGCTGCTGCTGCTCAGCCCCGCCTGGGCGGGTGAGTGCGGGGATCCTGCGGCCCTGCCCGCCCCCTACGACGCCCTCGTCCGCGGCGAGGGGGAGCTGGAAGCCGGCCACGTCGAGCAGGCGATCCTGTCCCTCGAATCCGCCCGCGACCTGCCGCCCGGTCCGGCCCTTCGCCGCCGCCTGCTGCTGCTCGGCCGCGCCCGCATCGAGGCGGGGGACTACCTCGGGGGCCGCACCGCGCTCAACGAAGCGCTCGCCGCGGGCGACGCCGGCGCGCGCCCCTCGCCCTGCGATGGCGACCCGGCCGAGACGCTCTGGTGGCTCGGTCAGGGGGCGATCCTCCGCGGCGAGCCCCGCGCCGCCGTGCCTGTGTGGCGCACCCTGTGGACCCAGCGGCCGCTGGCGGAGCGGTCCGCGGAGGCCGAGGCCCTGCTCGAGGAACACGACCCGACCTTCGCCGAGCACCGCAAGAACCTCGTGCTCGAGCGCGCCGCGACCCTCGGTCGACTCAACCAGCACAAGGCCGCGCTGGCCTTCCTGGAGGAGCGCATCAAGCCGACCGGCGCCGAGGACCTGGCGATCTTCGCGCGGGCCCTCTTCAAGGCGCGCGAGTACCGCCGCGCGATCACCGTCTGGGCGGACCTCCCCGATCTGAGCGCCGCGGACCGCTTCGACCACGCGCTCGCGACGTCCCGGCTCGGCGACTACGACGGCGCCGCGACGCTCTACCGCGCCTTGTTGAGCCACCCCGCGAAGCAGGCGTCGACGTCCCGCCTCTTCGACGACGCCAGCTTCAAGCTCGGCTACCTGCTCTACGACAAGGGGCGCCTCGAGGAGGGCATCGCCGAGTTCGCCCAGCACCTGGCTCGCTTCCCCGAGTCGAAGCACGCCGACGAGGCGCACTGGTTCAGCGGTTGGTCCTTCCTCAAGCTCGGTCGGTTGGACGAAGCCGAAGCCTCGCTGGGGCGGCTGGTCAACCGGCACCGCAGCTCGTCGCTCGCCGCCGGCGCCGCCTACTGGAAGGCGCGCATCGCGGGCATGCGGGGCGACAGCGCGGCCGAGCGGGACGGCCTGGAGCTCGTCCTGTCCGCCTACCCCGAGTCCTCCTACGCCTGGTGGGCCTCGCGCTGGTTGGGCCGCACCTGGTCGGTCCCGGCCGAGCCCGCCGCGACGCCCGCAGCCCAGGAGGGCCTCGCCGCCGACCCCGGTTTCCTCCGCGGCCTCGCCCTGCTGGAGGCCGGGGTCCCCGACTGGGCCGCCGCCGAGCTCCGCGTGCTCTCGGTGAAGGCGAAGAAGGCCGGCCGCGACGGCAGCCTCCAGCTCGCGACGCGGATGGCCGAAGCGGGCCTGTGGGCCGAAGCCCGCAAGATCATGCTGCCCTTCTGCGGCCCGCCGTCGGAGCGCGCGGACCTCGAAGCGCTGCGCCTCTGCTGGCCGCGGCCGGAGCTGACTCAGGTGCTCGCGGCTGGAGACGCCCTGGTCGAGCACCTGCCCTTCGCGATCATGAAGGCCGAGAGCGGCTGGAAGCCCGGGATCACCTCCGCCGCGGGCGCGCGGGGCCTCATGCAGCTGATGCCGAAGCTCGCGGCTGCCCAGTCAGCCGAGCTGCACCCCGGCGCTGCCTTCGACCCCGACTCGCTCTACGACGCGGCGAGCAACGTCGAATACGGCGTCGCTGAGCTCAGCGCCCTGACCCGCTCCCTGGCCGACGCCGGCGTCGACCCGACCGTGCCGCTGGTCATCGCGGCCTACAACGGGGGCGAGTCGTCCGTTCGCCGCTGGCTCGCCGAGCAGCCGCCTCCTGTCCAGGTCGACCGCTGGGCTGAGGACATCAGCTACTCCGAGACCCGCCGCTACGTGCGCCGGGTTCTGGGCACGCTCCAGGTCTACCGGACGGTCTACGGCGATCGTTGATCCTGGCGACCGCACACACCGACGTGCACAATGTGGGTGGAATGAACCGACGGGGGTCGGGAAGAACAGGAGCGGACGATGGACTCCAAGTCCCATTTGAAGCGTGGTTCTGACGTGCCCCAGGGCTTCACCCTCGTCGAGCTGATGATCGTGGTCGCGATCATCGGGATCCTCGCCTCCATCGCAGGCCCCCTGTACCTCGACGCCCAGCTCAAGGCCCGGCGCTCGGAGATCATGACGAACCTCAAGGGCATCGCCGTAGGCCAGCTGGTCTACTACTCCCGCGCCGACTGGCTGATGGAGTGCGAGGCCTCCCCGGAGACCATCCCGGGCCGCCACGCCGCGCCCTTCGATGAGACGAAGGCCGGCTGGGACGACATCGCCTGGAAGCCGGACCGCGACGTCTTCTGCCAGTACTACGCGCAGCGCCACCCCGGTGCCGGCGGGCGTCCCTGGGTGCGCTCCCACGCGCTCTGCGACCTGGATGGCGACGGCGAGATCGCGGACTGGTGGATCGACGTGGACCCCGAGGGGGTCTCGCCGGCGACGCAGCACATGGTGATCGTGCCGTCCCCGGTGACCGCGTCGCAGCGGGAGTGGTAGGCGGCATGAGCGGCCTCGGGGGCGAACGCCCGGAATTCCAGCCCTTCCTCGAAGAGCACCCCGAGCTCTCGTTCCTGGCTGCGCTGCCCGAGGTGGAGCCGGACCACCTCGAGCCCATGGACGATCCCGAGGAGCTGATCGCGCTCACGGACGCCCTGGCTGGCTACACGCGGGCGGTGTTGATCTACTGGCAGCCGCTGCTGCCCAAGGTCCTCGCGGGCGAGACGCGGGTCCCGCTCAACGACCTCAACCAGACGGCCGCGCTGGTTCAGGCTGCGGGCATCGCGTTGGCGGCGGTGGACGACGCGGGCTGCAAGGCCGCGCTGGAGCGGCTTCAGCACGCGCTGGCGGCCCTGCGCAAGTACACCACCGACAACCGGGGCGCCCGGCACCTCCAGGCGAGTCGCTACGAGGCACCCGCCGAAGCGGCGCCGACCTCCTCGAAGAAGAAGACGAAGGCCGGCTCGTCCGGCGGCTACCGCTCAGGCAGCCGGTCGCTGCTGCTGGGCGTGCTGGGCTTCGCGGTGCTGGTCGCGGCGATCGGTCACGGCCTGCGCGTCTGGCAGCACACGCCGATCACCGACGAGCTCACGCTGATCGACTACCAGGACGTGGTCCCGGAGGTCGTCGAGCGCAGCGTCGGGGTCAACGGGCTGGTGCTGGTCACCGTGCGCAACGAGTGGCAGAAGCAGCCCATCGGCGACCGCACCAACGACCTCATGCTGCTGCTGAACCACACCGCGAAAGAGGGCTGGACGCGCATGACGATCCAGAACGAGGCGGGCAGCGCCTTGATGCGGCTGGACGAGCGGGGCTCAGTGACCGTGTTGCGCGAGTAGCCGGGCCGTCACAGGCCCAGCGTCTGCCGCTTCCGCTTCACCAGCAGGTCGCCCTTGAGCCCCAGCACCCGGATGTTCACGACGTTGATCACGAAGTGCATGAGGATGGGCGCGAGCAGCCCGCCCTGGGCTTCGAAGAGCCAGGCGAGTCCCAGGCCGAAGATGAAGGCCGAGGCCATCCACCACAGGTAGATGCGCTCGGGCCCCGTGTGCACGACGGCGAAGAGCGCGGTCGCCGGCAGGATGCCGATCTCGGGCTGGAGGCAGCCGCGGAAGAGCATCTCCTCCCCCACCGAGGACAGCCCCGCCAGGGCGATCGCCTCGAGGACCGACGTGCCGGCGAGCAGGGTCGCGAAGCGTTCGCTGAGGCTGCGCACGCCGTCCACGGCGCGCTCCAGCTCCCAGGACAGGATGATCGCGACGAGGCCGAGCAGGATGCCG
>JAJDAI010000879.1 GCA_029261955.1 Deltaproteobacteria bacterium
GTGTTGGACGAGGTGCCGCCGGTTCCCCAGCACGAGCGGGCCCTGGACGGGCCCGCGGTGCGCGAGAACAGGCTGCTGCGGCGCGCCGCCGCCGTTCCGCCCGCACCGAGGTGCGCAACCAGAGCCCTCTCTCCTGCGGAAGTGAATGCCTGCAAGAAGTAACGCCAGACGTGACTTTCTGCGCGCAACACCTTCGACCGCTACCTACCGGTGGATGCCGCTTCGATCGCCTGAAGCGTGCGCTCGAGGTCCTGGATCCTGGCAGCCCTGGGCACGTTGCTGAGGAGCACCGACCGAGCATCTCGTCCGTAGGGGCTCGCCTGCTGGAGTACCTCGTGTGCCCAGGCGGTGAGGTAGGCGGCGAGATCACCCCCTGCGTGCTCGCAGTCAGCGACAAGCTCCGTGCAGCCACAGAGCAGCAGCGCGATGTCTTCGAGGTCGTGGCTGTAGTAGTCGCCCTCCCAGCGTTCGCGATTCTTGGACGCGGCCACCTTGCACGCGAGGTAGTGCGTCGGAGTGGGCACCAGCAGCTCGGCACCTTGGGGGAGTCGGACACGCCGGGGCATCTGCCGGCTTCTGAGCGCCCACTCATCCTCGCCGAAGAGGGCGTCCATGACGATGTCGACGGGGATCCCGGACGGCGAGACGAACGCGTGGATGTTCCGGCGGTGCGAACGCTGGTCGTGGTTGAAGCCGTGGCCCCGCAGTGCCGCCTCCATCTTCGCGACCGTACTCTGCGCAGATACGTCGATGGCGAGCGACACGACCACGTCGATGTCCTCGGTTGGTCGGAAGGAGGCGTCGAGCATCTCGGCTCGGTCGATGTAGAGCTCGAGGACCGCCGCGCCGAAGAATAGGGGCGGCCGGGCGAGGAACCCGAGCTCCCATGCCACCGAGTTGAGTGCCTCGCTCAGCACGTTGAGGCGTCCGGCAGACCTTCCACCACCGAGGCCATGAAGGCCTGGACGAGTGTTCCGCTGGCGAGTCCGGGAGCAGGAGGCAAACCGCAGAGCAGCCGGACACCCTCAATGCCGTGGGCAACCTCCCGGGCTCTGCCACCTCGGATGGCGTCGAGGAACGCGAGGAGGGCGTGGCGCCTGGGGTTCCCGGATGAGGCGACGCTCTCGGGAACCCGGCTGTGCAAGGGCTTGATGGGTACACCCCGGTCCGGCCCCCCTTCGAGCGCCCACACCTGGCCGACGGGAGACCGAAAGTGGCCGCCAAACGCCGGCGCGGCGAAGCCCGTCGAAAGCCCGTCGACCTCGGAGTCCCTGGCGGGCACCGCGGGTACGAGATTGGGCAGAAGTGGCAGCAAGGCAGCAAGGATCCGCCTGTTGATGAACGTCTCGCGGATCACGTTGGCTTGTCGGAGTCGCCCGAGCGACTTGTTCAGTGTCGCCTTGGGGAGTCCGAGGTGGTGGCGAATACTGGCGGCGGAGAACTGGCCGGACTCATGCTCGGTCATGGCTGCGTCGTAGGCGACGGCGATGTCGACTGGCTGAATCATGGTTCGCTCCTGTCGTTCCGAAAATGTGAACGCTCTCATAGAGTCGGTCGGAGCGGCGCTCGTGTCAACGGTGAAGATGCGCTCGGTCACCAGCGCAGTCTCTTCCCCTGCCTGGGTTGGCCATTTTCAGGTCGAGAGGACCAGCGGTGGGTCGGGGGGGAGCCCGTGTACCGGGTGAGCAACAAGAGGCGCCCATGACGGGCGCCGTTGGGAAACGACTCAGATCCAGGCGGCATTTCGTCCAACACGTCCCTGATAAACGCTGCGGCCGGTGGTTGGGACAGCAGTCGCGCCGCGGCTGCACAGGTGGCTTCGAAGTCACCGAGGTCGAGGTAGCGAGAGGCCGTGGCATTTATCAAGTGTTGTGCGACGGCGGGCGAATCCAGTCCGAGTGAGCAGGGTGCTCTTGAAGACCGCTGCTCCGTGGCACGAGCGCGCTGCTGAAACCCTGACGAGAGCACGGTCCTCGCCGGTCCCTGCGGGCACCCACTCACGGCGCGCGTTGGCCGAGACCGGCGCCGCCGAGCCCACGGGTGCCGAGACACGGCGGAGCGGAGACGCTGCCGAGGGCAATGCCCCCGAGCCTGCACGACCGACGAGACCCGCACGGCATCCAGGCCCGCCGCCGCCGCGGTCCACCGCTCCCTCCCGGCCCCCGACGAGGCCGCTCTCACAGAGACCGACAAGGCCGCGGCGCCCCCGCCCATGAGCAGCAAGAGCGGCGGCGCGCCCACGCAGCAACGGCCTGGGTCTTCGAGGACTCACGGAGGCCGGGCGCAGGCAGAAGCACCCGCCCGCCGCGGCCTCCCGGACAGCTGCGTCTGCGTCGAAGGCAGCGGCTCTGGGAAGACGCGCCGCATGCCATCTCGTCGGAGCAGCACACCCCGGCGAGCCACGATGAGCCACCGCCGGCGCTCGTGAGCGGCATGGGCCCCGAGCTACCGCTGCTCTTGAGGACCCGCGCGCCAGCACCCATGCGGCCCCACCCCGATGCGGCAGTTGAGCCAGGAACTGCCTGGCACCACTGCACGACGGCGCGCGGCCGTTGCGACAGACGGAAGACCGACGAGTTCACCGAAGAGGAGACCCGGCGGCGCACCGGCTCCGTCAAAGCCTGCCTCGCCGAGCCAGCGACCCAGGCCGAGACCACCGCCAGGAGATGCCCGCCGCCGTCACCGACGACGAAGTCCTTCCGACCGACGACAAACGACACATCCTCGGGCCAGCCGAACTGGTTTCAAGGCCCCGAGGCGCCCCCGTCGAAGGCAAGAAGCGGCGTTTCGCAGACCCTGCCACCGGCTGCCTGCCCGATGTCCCCACGGCCTCCATCAAGGCCCCGTCCCTGCGAAACGCCGCGCCGTCCGAGCCAGCGGAGCCCCCGTGAGAAGCAGAAGCCCCGAGCCAGCAGGGCGCCGCTGCCCAACAAGAGCAGCACACCACCTGCTCAGGGGACCTGCCCGAGACCCTTGTGAGCAGAGGACGCGGACAGGGGCAGGGGAGGCGCCACCGTCGTCAGCGGCACCCTCTTCGGCCACACCGCCGCTCTCGAGCACACGCGCGCCGGCACCCAGGCCGAACCACCTCAGAGCGGCAGTTGAGCCAGGACCTGCCTGGCAGCTCTCCACGCCGGCGCGCGGGCCCTGCGACCGATGGGAAGCCGACGAACTGACGGCTGCCGACCCGCGGCGGCGCACCAACTCCACCGAAGGCCAGGACTTCGCGGTTGCATCCGACGTCGGTGACACCGCTGCCGCTCGCCCGCCGCTTCCCCCGGCGACAGAAGTGCTCTGGTCCACGACGAACGACCCCACCCCGAGCAATCCGGATTGGTCTCAAGGCCTGGAGGCGCCCGTCGTCGACGGCAAGTAGCGGCGGTGTAGCCGGGCAGCGACCGGCTACGAACTCGACGTCCCCACAGTCGTCGGCAAGGCCCCCACCGCGGCCGCCGCGCCCCGGGTGAGCTCGCTACTCAGGACCAGCACCCGACTCCGGGCCACCGCGGCGCCGCTGCCTGCCGAGAGCGGCACACCAGCTCGTCAACGGATGCCCACAAGGCCATCAACGAGAGCCCGCTTTCGCACAACACGTCCCGGATAAGCGCTGCGGCCGAAGGCCGTGGCGCTTATCCAGTGTTAGCCGTTGCCGGGCTTGCGAGGCGTGTGGATGCAGCTCCATCTGGGCACCGCTGCTCCGTCGCATGAGCGCGCCGCTGCAAGGCCGAT
>JAJDAI010000880.1 GCA_029261955.1 Deltaproteobacteria bacterium
TCCTGACCCCGGGGTCAGGACATCAGAGGGGGTCAGGACATCACGACGTGACGGCCTCAACCGTGAGTCCGGCGTGAGTCACGCGGCTCACGGCAGCGGGATGACCGCCGTGTTGTCCTCTTCGTCACACTCCACGGCCACGTCGTCGGGGTCGGCGATGAGGCGGAGGCGGTCGTAGGTCCCGAGCCAGGGCTCGATGACGACGGCGGAGTAGACCTCGGTGGCTTCACCGGGCGCCAACACCGCGCCGATCTCCTCCTGCCAGAGCACGTCGGTCCCCAGGAAGTCCTCCTCCACCTCGACCCGCAAGCGGGTGTGCGCCGGCGCGTTGGCGGTGCCCTCGTTGAGGATCTGGGCCCACCACTGCTCGGTGGCCTCGAAGACGGCGCAGGTGCCCCAGACCGCCAGGCGGAGGTCCGGCGCGGGGGAGGGGTCGGCGCTGGTGTCGAGCTGCACCGACAGCGGCGGAGTCACGCGGAAGCCCGGCACCGACCCGAGCTCCGGCGGCAGGATCGTGAGGTCGTCCGCGACCATGCTCGGGTGGAAGGCGTGCTGGTGCCACACGGGGCGGGCGCCGACCCAGCGGTCGTCGGCGTCCTCCAGCACGTAGATGCCCGGGTCGCCCTGGTCGTTGGTCACGACGATCTCGGCGCTGCCGTCCCCGTCGATGTCCGCGACCACGGGCTGCTCGTTGCGGGTGCCGGAGTTGCGCCAGCCGTGCTCGACGCGCGGGGTGCCGGTTGCGCCGTCGAAGACCCAGAGCCGGCTCTCGTCGCCGTAGACGACCTCGGCCGCGCCGTCCCCTTCGAAGTCGAAGGCGATGGAGCTGGTGGATCCCGAGGAGATGTCCGTCGAGGGCTGCGACCAGAGCACCGTGCCGTCGGTCTCGTAGACCGTGTAGGCGATGAGGCCCGCGACTCCGATCTCGATCGCGCCGTCCCCGTCGAAGTCCGCCAGCGCCGCCGGTCCGCCGTTTCCGCCATCGAGCACCGGCCAGCTCTGGGTCTGCGTGCAGTCGTGCTCCAGGACCCGCACGACGTCGTAGCCCGTCACCACGATCTCACCGAAGCCGTCGCCGTCCAGGTCCGCGACGGCGGGGTAGCCGTTCATCTCGGGGGCCATGCAGCGGGTGCTGCCGTCCGCCTCGTAGATCGTGCCGCCGGCCAGGACCTCCAGCACGCCGTCGCTCTCCAGGTCGGCGGCGAAGCTGTGGAAGCCGCCGTTCAGGTAGGACAGGTCGACGCCTGCCCCGCCCGAGCCCGTCCAGAGCAGCTCGCCGTCGGCGCCGGCGAAGACCCGGTTGCCGTAGATCACCTCCACCGTGCCGTCGCCTGTCAGGTCTGCCAGCGCCGGCGCGTGGTGCCGGCACTCGAAGAAGACGTCCGTGTTGATCCACTCGGTGGCGCCGAGCGGCGTCTGGGCGCCCAGGTAGCACTGGCTGTCCAAGGGGCCCGATGCGCTGCGGTAGGTGGTGACGAGCTCGGGGCTGCCGTCCTCGTCGATGTCGCCGATCGCGAGGTCGGCCTGGGCGTTGGGGAAGAGCGCTCCGAGGGACGACTCGATGCCCGGCAAGGCGACGGCGGGGGCGCTTCCGTCGCCGCGCATGAGCGCGATGAAGGGGGCGTCGGTGCCGGCGACGACGGCGACCTCGGGCACGTCGCCGGGGCCAGCGTGCAAGCCGTCGAAGGTGTCGTCCAGGAGGTGCCCCACCACCGGGCTGTTGATGGAGCGGGCGGTGACGGGGTCGCCGTCGAACTCCACTTCGGCCACCACGAGGCCCGGCTCGGGGTTGAACCAGTTGTGCTCGGGCAGCACCTCGCAGGTGGGATCGGGGGTGACCGCCGCGCCGGTGGGCGCGCTCTCGCAGGGATCGGGGTCGATGGCGCCGTCGCAGTCGGAGTCCTTCAGGTCGCCCCAGGCCTCCTCGGCGTCGGGGTGGACGAGCGGGTCGCTGTCGTCGCAGTCGGTGTCGTCCTCCGTGCCGCCCTCGGGATCGCAGGTGAGCACGGTGAGGTCGGGGTCACCGAAGCCGTCGGCGTCGGCGTCGGGGTGCAGCGACAGGCCGTCGCTCAGCTCGGGGTCGCCCTCATCGACCAGGCCGTCGCAGTTGTCGTCGAGGCCGTTGCAGACTTCGTCTCGACCGGGGCGGCCGGCGACGTCGGCGGGATCGCCGAGCACCTCGACGCCCGCGCAGGGATCCCCCGGGGTGATGTCGGGGTTGTCGTCCAGGTCGGTGGGGGACCAGACGGGGTCGAACTCGGTGCAGGTGCAGCCGGCGAGCAGGATCAGGGCGAGGGGCAGGAGGCGCGTGATGGGGGATCGTCGCCGGGGGCAGGCGATCGGTCAACGGGCATGGGTCTCTGAGGGGGGCTCGGAGGCCTTCAGTCGTCGTGCAGCGGGAAGCCGCGCTCCAGGGAGCTGAGCGCGTCCAGACCGAGCTGCCTCAAGTCGTCGCGCCCATCGCCCTCGAACCAGAAGCGCATCGTCGCGCGGATCACCCCGATGGTGGCGCCCGCGAGCACGCGCGCGCGGATGCGGGCGTTGGCGCCATCCCCGGCCTCGCGCGCGAACGCAGCCTCGATGGCGAGCTCCCAGGCCCGGTCGACCTCCCGCTCCCGAGCCTTGAGCGAGGGCGAGCTGTCGATCAGCTTCTGGATGGCGAGGATCTGCGGGCGGTGGTCGACGTAGTCCTCGGCGAAGGAGCGCGTGACACGCCTCAGGGTGTCGAAGACGGACTCCCCGGGCAGCGGCTCGTCGAGGAAGTCCCTGAAGTAGGCCAGGTGGGCTTCCCGGTTGGGAAAGACCAGGGCCTCCTTGCTGCCGAAGTAGCGAAAGAAGGTGCGCCGGGAGACCACCGCGCGCTCGCAGATGGCGTCCAGCGTGGTTCCGTCGAAGCCCTGCTTGAAGAACAGCTCCCGCGCTTCGCGCAGGATCGACGCGCGCGTCTGCGCCTTCTTCTGTTCTCGAAGTGAGTGTCGCTCTTCCACTGCAAACCAGTTATACCCTGCCGCTCAGACGCAACTGCCACCGAGGCGCACTTGCCTCCCAGGGGCGAAAACCGTGACCACGACGACCTTTTCTCTCGGAGTCTGGCGCCGGGGCGCGTCCGCCGCGGCCTTCCGACCCGAGCAGGTTCGTGACGCTGCGCAGCATTTTCGCCAGCCCGCCTTCGTGGTTCAGGCGGGCTCCGGGCATGTCGGGGTCGGCCTTGGCGGAGACGTCGTCGCGCCCGGGCTGGGCTCCGACGAAGCCGGTTTTCCGCTTCTGGCCTCGTTGCCGCCGCTCTTTCCCGAGTGGTTGGGCGATCGCAGCTTCAACGAGGCGCACGGGGTCCGCTTCCCCTACGTCGCGGGCGCGATGGCCAACGGGATCGCGACGGTCGATCTGGTCGTCGCCATGGCGCGCGCCGGGATGCTGGGCTTCTTCGGCGCCGCGGGGCTGTCCCTGGGCCGCATCGAGCAGGCCGTCGACGCCCTGAACGCGGCCCTGGGCGAGGCGCTGCCCTGGGGCAGCAACCTCATCCATTCCCCCAACGAGCCCGCCCTGGAGGCGGCGGCCGCCGACCTCTACATCCGCCGCGGCGTGCGGCGCGTGTCGGCCGCGGCCTACATGGCCCTGACGCCGTCGATCGTGCGCTACGCCTGCAGTGGGCTCACGCAGGATCCCGCGGGTCGCATCCTCCGCCGCAACCACGTGTTCGCGAAGGTCTCGCACCCCGATGTCGCGCGGCACTTCATCAACGCGGCCCCGGACGCGATGCTCGACGCCCTCGTGGCGAAGGGGCTGCTCACGGCCGAGGAGGGCCGACTCGGGCGCCTCGTGGCCGTCGCCGAGGACATCACCGCCGAGTCCGACTCCGGCGGGCACACGGACAACCGGCCGCTCACGGCGCTCTTCCCGACGCTGCTCGGGCTCCGGGACGAGCTCGCGCTGAGCAACGACTTCAGCCGGCCCGTGCGGGTCGGCGCGGCCGGCGGGCTGGGCACCCCGACCGCCGTCGCCGCGGCCTTCGGGCTGGGCGCGGCCTACGTGCTGACCGGCTCGGTGAACCAGGGCTGCGTCGAGTCGGGCCTGGACCCCAGCGGGCGCGCGATGCTCGCCGAGGCCGGCCTGAGCGACGTCGTCATGGCGCCCGCGGCCGACATGTTCGAGCTGGGGGTCGAGGTCCAGGTGCTCCAGCGCGGCACGATGTTCGCCGCCCGCGCCCGCAAGCTCTACCACCTGTACCGGTCCTGCGACTCGCTCGAGTCCATCCCCGCCGCCGACCTCGCGCGGCTCGAGTCCCAGGTCTTCCGCCAGCCCCTGTCCGAGGCCTGGGCCGACACCCGCGCCTTCTGGATGCAGCGCGACGCGGCCGAGGTCGAGCGGGCTGAGCGCGAGCCGAAGCACAAGATGGCGCTCGTCTTCCGCTCCTACCTGGGCCGCGCCAGCCGCTGGGCCATCGCGGGCGAAGCCGGGCGGGCCGTCGACTACCAGATCTGGTGTGGGCCAGCGATGGGCGCCTTCAACGCCTGGACCGCCGGCTCCTTCCTCGCCGACCCGAGCCAGCGCGGCGTCGTCCAGGTCGCCCTGAACCTGCTCGAAGGCGCCGCCGCCGTCACCCGGGCCCAGCAGCTCCGCAGCTGCGGCGTGCCCGTGCATCCCTCCGCATTCCAGTTCCGTCCCCGCCCCCTCATTTGACGAGGTCCTCTTTGTCCAAGACCCCCGCCACCCGCCCGGCCCTCGCGATCGTGGGCGTCAGCGCCCTCTTCCCCGGCTCCGTCGATGCCCGCGGCTTCTGGTCGGACATCCTCGCCGGCCGCGATCTGCTGAGCGACGTGCCCGAGTCGCACTGGCTCATCGACGACTACTACGACCCCGATCCCAAGGCGGCGGACAAGACCTACGCCAAGCGAGGCGGCTTCCTGCCCGAGGTCGACTTCGATGCGATGAGCTGGGGCGTGCCGCCTTCGACCATCCCCGCCACCGACACCGCCCAGCTGCTGGCCCTCATCGTGGCCCAGCGCGTGCTGGAAGACGCCAGCCGCGGCCAGGTCGATTCGCTGGA
>JAJDAI010000089.1 GCA_029261955.1 Deltaproteobacteria bacterium
CCTCGATCCACACGCTCCGCAGCCGCAGCGTGCTCGCCAGGTCGCGCTCCAGCCAGAGGTCGAGCTGCCAGCGCTGCGCCAGCTCGATCCCCCCGGCCCCCTCTGCGGGCGCCGTCTGGACCTCGAGCTGCAGCACCGCGCGCGTGATCGCTCCATCGACATCGAGCGCCGCCGTCCGGGTCCCGCGCACGACACCCGAGCGGAGCGGCTGCCCGGCGAAGGTGCCGTCCTCCGTCGATCCCTCGAGCCTCAGCTCCGCCTTCGGCCGCATCCGCGCCTCGACCGCGTCGATCGAACAGTCGATGGCGCTCGTCGCCAGCAGCCCGCGTGCCCGCGCGAGGCGTTCGTCCAAGGCAGCGCGGTCCAGGCCCAGCTCCTCCAGCGGGTCCCAGCCGACCTCCGCCAGCCCGACCACGTCCCGCGCCCGCAGGTCGTCCAGCGCGACGGACTCGATGAAGCTGTAGTCGACCTCCTGGTCCAGCAGGTGTTGCCCGTCGCGGTCGAACCAGGCGGTCAGGGTGTCCACCGCCGCGGCGAGCGCCTCGTCGTCGAGCGTCGCTCCCGCCCACAGGTCCTGGACCTCGACCGTCGGGCCGCCCACGTCGACATCCGGGGCTGCGTCCAGCGAAGGGGAGCCCAGCAGCAGCAGGGCGAAGCACGCGACGGTGGCGGGTTGTCGATGCATGCGGGCCTCCAGGCTGCTCCCAAAGACGGTAGGCGAGGCGGCTCCTCTGGGGGAGGCGAGGGCACGCCCATCCGGCCGCTTTCTGCGAACTGAATTGTCAAGATCCTGCAAAGTGGGGGGTGGGGGTGATCTAGACTGTCGATCGATGCGCCGCCTCTTCCTCGTGCTCGTCCTGCTGCTCGGCTGCAACGACGGCTGGTACGACAACGTCCGTGACTACGGCGTGCCCTTCGTGGGCGCCGCCGGCGATGACGACGACGACGACGACGACACCTTCGATCCCTTCGACGACGACGACACCTCGGTGGACGACGACGACACGTCCATCGACGACGACGACACCTCGGCGGACGACGACGACACCTCGGCGGACGACGACGACACCTCGGCGGACGACGACGACACCTCCGTCGATGACGACGACACCTCGGCGGACGACGACGACACCTCCGTCGATGACGACGACACCTCCGTCGACGACGACGACACCGGGGACGACGACGACACGTCCATCGACGACGACGACACCGGGGACGATGACGACGACACGTCCATCGACGACGACGACACGTCCATCGACGACGACGACACCGGGGACGACGACGACAGCGTCACCGGGGTCGCCATCGGGCTGTCGGTGCAGAACGGCACCGAGGACTACGGCATCGTCCCCCTCAACACCGCGATCCTCCGCACGGTCCGCGTCCAGAACATCGGCGACCAGCCGGTCCTGGGGAACGTGTCGCTGACGCCCCCGGCGGGCGCGGTCTGGCTGCTGCCCGACGGCGACTTCTTCTTCAGCCTCTTCATCGGCCAGTTCGAGGACTTCGACGTGCAGTTCCAGCCGGACCTGCCCGGCCCCTACACCATCAACTTCACCGCCACCTTCGAGGACTCGGGCACGCCCATGACCGAGACCCTGGTGATGACGGGCGAGGGCTACGACGGCAACGCCGGCGAGCAGGTCTGCGACGACGAGATCGACGACGACAACGATGGCCTGGTCGACTGCGACGACCCCGACTGCGCCGTGGACGCCGCCTGCGGCAGCACCGACTTCTGCTGCGCCCAGGGCGCCCCGGACGAGTACCTGAACTGCTGGGACCAGGTGGCGACCCAGTGCGTCTGCAACATCGACCCGCTGTGCTGCAACCCCGCCTCGGTGGGCTGGGATTCGCTCTGCGCGGGCTACTACATCAACGACTGCTTCGCGACGACCTGCGGGCCCTGAGCGGGCCCTGAGCGGCTACCGCCCGAACTCGTCCACCGAGTGCAGCGCGACCAGCCGGTCGAGGTCCGAGGGCTCCATGCCGAGCATGTGCGAGGCCCGGGCCTTGTTCCCGCGGCAGCGATCCAGCGCGGCGGACAGCCAGCGCTTCTCGCGCTCCCACAGCCGCTTCAGCACGTCGTCGTCCACCGCGTAGCTGGCGGAGGAGGGGTGCGCCGCCAGCTCCTCCTCGACGTCCTTCGCTTCGACGAACTTGCCGCGCGTCAGAACGATGAGCCGGTTCACCGCCTCGCGCAGCTCGCGCACGTTGCCCGGCCAGTCGTGCGTCTCCATGAGCCCCACCGACTCCGGCGTGAAGCCCTTGAGCCGCGTGCCGTTGGTCCGGTTGAAGTCGGCGACGAACTGCTTGATCAGCGGGTCGATGTCCGCCAGCCGCCGCCGCAGGGGCGGGACGTCGAGGCGGAGCACGCTGAGCGTCTCGAAGAGGTCGTCGCGGAACAGGCCGTCGCGCACCGCGCCGAGCAGGTCCCGGTGCGTGCCGGCGACGATGCGCGCGTCCACCCGCACCGGGCGGGTGCCGCCGACGCGGTAGAAGCGACCCTCCTGGAGCGCGCGCAGCAGGCGGACCTGGAGCTGCGGTCCCAGCTCGGCGATGTCGTCCAGCAGCAGGGTGCCGCCGTCCGCCGTCTCCAGCAGCCCGACGTGGCGCTCGTCGGCGCCGCTGATGGCGCCCCGCTCGTGTCCGAAGAGCGCGCTCTCGGCGGTCGCTTCGGGCAGCGCGCCGCAGTGCACCTGGACGAAGGGGCCCTCGCAGCGCGGGCTGATGCTGTGCAGGTAGCTGCCCAAAAACGCGCGGCCCGAGCCCGGCTCGCCGATGAGCAGCAGCGGGGCGGTCGACTCGGCCCAGGTGCGCGCCTGCTGCACGACCGCCTGCATCGCGGGGCTCTGGCTGGCCGGCTCGACGTGGCTGGGCGTCGCCCGCGGGGGACGCAGCGCCTGCGGCGGCCCGGCGAGCATGCGCGTGAAGGTGACGGTGAGGACCGACTGGACGGACGTGAGCGGCAGCTCGGAGAAGGCGTCGCGCCGGGCCGAGTCCGCGTAGAAGACCCCCCGGATGCGGCCGCCGTGCAGGATCGGGACGGCGATGGACGTGCCGAGGTGCGCTTCGATGAGCGAGCGTCCGGCGCGCACCGTCAGCTCGACTGTGCCCTCGGTGGACAGCAGCGGGGTCTTGCTCTCGAGCACCTTGTGCACGGCTTCGCGCGCGATGGTCACGCGGCCCCGGTGGGGGTAGGTCGCGACGGCCTTCATGGGCTCGCCGCCGGTGGGCGCGAGCAGCAGGGCGCCGTTGTCTGCGCCCATGCCGCGGGTCACGGCCTCCACCAGGGCTGCGGGCCGACCGACGCCGCGGGGGCCGCTGAGCATCTCGGCGACGCCGTTGAGCAGCGCGTCGAAGCGGAAGGGCTGGAGGCTGGGTGATTCGCTGGAGATCGGGGCCGGAGGCGGCACCGCCGCGCCGCCGCGAGCGGCCAGGATCACGGAGCCCGCGCCCTCCAGATCCCGCAGGATCTCCAGGTCGGGGTCGAAGAGCATGAGGTTGTTGCCGACGGCCACCTCATCGCCCGGCGTGAGCTCGGCGGGTTCCAGCAGCAGGCGGCCGTTGAGGCCCGTGCCGTTCGAGCTCCCCTCGTCCTGGAGGGTGTAGGTGTCGCCCTTGCGGACGACGGAGCTGTGGCGGCGGCTGACCTTCTCGTCCAGCAGCTGGATCGTGCAGCCCGAGCTGCGCCCGAGCGTCGTGCGCTCGAGGAGTTCGTAGCAGACGCCGAAGTGGTGGCCGTGAGTGACGAGCAGGCGACTCATGGAGCGATCGAATTCCCCAGGTTCCGGTTCAGCCTCCGAACCGTCGGCGGATCGTACCGTGCCGGCGAGAGATCGGGGTCGGACAGCAATCCCCTCTTGATCTGTGGGCCAAAAAGGTGAACATTTGATCAGTATGGCGATCGCCCATCTGCATGTTCATTCCTGGTACTCCTTCGGGCGCGGTACGGCCTCGCCGGAGGCGCTGTGCTCGGCTGCGGCGCGCCAGGGGGTCGAGGCGGTCGCGATGACGGACCTGGACGGCCTCTACGGGATCCCCGAGTTCCTCGAAGCGGCCGATCGGCACGGCATCCACCCGGTGGTCGGGGTGGCCCTGCCCGATCCGCGGCTGGAGCGCTCGCACAGCGCCGGGCGCGCGATCCTGCTGGCTCGGGACGGCGCTGGCTACGCCGAGCTCTGTCACATCGTCACCCGCCGCCGCGCGGAGCCCCTGCGTCCCCTGAACTCCGTGCTGGAGCAGGCGTCGAAGCACCTGTGGGTCCTCAGCCCCGACCTGGCCTTGCTGCGCGCAGTCCAGCGGGTGCGCGGCCCGGACTACCTGCTGGCGGAGCTGCGGGCGGGCACCCGCTGGAGCCGGTTGGCCGAGGAGGCGGAGGCCCTGGGCATCCCCTCGGTCGGCACCGCGGCGATCCAGCTGGCCGATGCCTCGGATCGGCGCTTCCAGAAGCTGCTGCGCGCGGCTCACGGCCAGCTGCCCTTCGGCCGCATCGGGCCGGCGGAGCTCGCCTCGGAGCGGGGCTGGATGTTGGACGAGGGGGCGACCCGCGCTGCCTTCAGCCGCTGGCCCGAGGCGCCCGCTCGCGCCCTGGATGTCGCCCGCGACTGCCGCGTCACGGACCTGTCGGACCTCGTGGGCGCGGACCGCAGCGACGCGGCGAGGGAGGCCGCCGCCCGGCTCAGGGCCCGCGTGGAGGACGCCGCCGCCCGGCTCCACCTGCCGCCCGAGGGCCTGCGCGTGCGCTTGGAGCGGGAGCTGGGGGTGCTCTGTCGCGGGTCCCGGCCCATGGCCCTGGAGCTGGTCGCGGACCTCGCCGCTCACGCTCACAGCCACGGCCTCGCTGCCTCCGCCACGCCCGCGGCCAGCGGCTCCGTCATCGCCTGGCTGCTCGGCCTGCTGCCCTGCGAGCCCCTGGCGGCCGAGCTGCCCTTCGCGCCGCTCTGCAACGAGTCGGCGGACGGGGCGCTGCGCCTCGATCTGCGGGTCGCGGTGGAGGGGCGGAGTCGGCTGCTGAAGCGGCTGCGCGAGCAGGTGGGGGCGCACCGCGTGATCACCGCGGGCCGCTTCCTGCGCTGGGACTTGCGGGGCGCGGCGCGGGACGTCGCGCGCTCGGCGGGGCTGCGTGGCACCGAGTGCGAGCGGGTGCTGGACCTGCTGCCGGCGGACTGGCGGGGCGAGGGTCCCGACGAGCTGCTCGCGC
>JAJDAI010000881.1 GCA_029261955.1 Deltaproteobacteria bacterium
TGGGTGCCGTTGATGAGCGCCAGGCCTTCCTTCGCCTCGAGGACGAGGGGGGGGACACCGCGCTCGGCCAGCGCCTCGTCGGCGTCCCGGCGGCCGTCGGGACCGTGGACCCAGCCTTCGCCGAGCAGCACGAGCGCGAGGTGTGCGAGGGGGGCCAGGTCGCCCGACGCGCCGACGCTGCCCTGCCTGGGGATCCACGGGTGGATGCCCAGGTTCAGCAGGGAGACGAGCTGCTCCAGCACGAGGGGGCGCACGCCGGAGTGACCGGCGGCCAGGACGTTCGCCCGCAGCAGCACGATCCCGCGCGTGGTCTCGATGCCAAAGGGCGCGCCCACGCCGACTGCGTGGCTGCGCACCAGGTTGCGCTGGAGCTCCTTGAGCTCACCGGGCCCGATGCGCACCTTCGCGAGGTGGCCGAAGCCGGTGTTGACGCCATAGGCCGTCTGCCCCCGATCCAGGATGGCCTGGACGGTGGCGCGCGAGCGGTTCATGGCGTCGATGGCCGCCGGCGCGATCGCGACCGGACGGCGGCGCACGCAGACGTCTTCCACGTCCGCGAATGAGAGGGACTGGCCGTCCAGCAGCAGCGGGGTCATGGCGGTCACCGCGCGCTGAGGGTGGCTGGGATCAGGCCTCGGCCGTCTCTTCGTCGTCCTCGCCGAGGACCACGGTGAACTCGTCGGCGTTGTCGGCCGAGTCGGGCAGCGTATCGAGGTGCTTCTTCAGGTCCTTGCTGCTGACCCGTCCCGCCTTGATGTGGCGGTCCACCACGCGGATGTCGAAGGCGTCGCACTCAAGGCGATTGATCGGGAAGGAATCCTGGGCCATGAAGCTCTCCGGGCAGTGCGCGTGGGCGCTGCTGCGCGTTTCTGACTCGCGGAACTGGGCGGGAAGGGCGGGACCGTTGCCGGCACCACCGGGCTCTGCCGCGGGGGTCTCGCTGGACTGCAGTCGGGCCAGCGCGGCGGCGCGGGCCTGGGCGGCGTTCTCCGCCAGCGCAGCGCGCTCGGCGGCGTCCGCGGCGTCGTTCTCGGCCCGGATGCGGGCCATGTCATCCAACGTGATCAGGCCAGCGGCGATCTCGCGGAGGGCGGTGACGGCCTCCTTGTTGTCGTCCGCGTTGTCCAGCAGCGGCTCCTCGCCCTTCATGAGCTGGCGGGCTCGCTGGGCGGCAAGGAGGACGAGAGCAAAGCGGTTCTCGACCTGCTCAAGGCAGTCTTCAACGGTGACGCGCGCCATGAATTCTCCGGGGGCCTGGGGAAAGGCGCCGCAATGTAGGGACCGCCCCTTGGGCTGTCAAGACGATCGAAGGCAGGGGGTCAAGTTCGCTGCCTATCCTTCCGAAGAGGAAGAAGGGGTGCTCGACACCGGATCCGAGGTCGGGTCGCAGCGCACCCCTGAATCGCAGGCCGAGAAGGCCTATGATCGAAGAACAGCCCGGAAGGGTTGTCGCGTGAAGGGACCGGCCGGGACCCCACATCGCTGGGGCCGCGGTCCATCAAGATGGAGCGTGTCGATGGAGATCCTGGCCGGCGAGAACCTCTTCTCTTTCTTCTACGACCGGGTCGGTGAGGCTCGACGCAGCCTCGGGACCGAGGTCGACGAACACACCGAGTTCTACCTGGTGAACCTGCTCGTCGACTTCCAGACGACTGGGAAGCTCGTGGAGGTTTCGGGGAAGCGGGTCGACGACCGACCGCTCGCGATCCGCCTCCTCCAGACCCGCCAGGCGCGCGGACACGAGCGCGTGCGGCTCCTGAAGCACCTCGCCGACTCCACCCTCTACATGCTCGGCTACTTCGCGGCCTCGATGCGCCGCAGCACGGTGAACCTGCGCTACTACGCCGGGGTGGGGGAGAGCGCCTACGACGGCCTCGCCCAGATCAGTGACGGCCGAAGCGAGGGCGGTGGCTCCGTCTACCGGCAGCTGGCCGACCGCTTCACCGACTGCGCGGAGATCCTCTCCGAGGTTCGGGACGACGTGCGCAGCGACCGGGACAAGCTCGCGCTCTACGAGCAGTGGCTGGCCTTCGGGGAGGAGCGGGCGCTGCGCAAGCTCAAGAGCCTGGGCGTGCTGCCGCTGGCCGACGAGCCGGGAACCCTGCACTGATGGCGGAGCGGGTCCTCGCAGGCATCCAGCGCCACCTCGAGGCGATCTACGCGATCGAAGCCCAGCACGCCGTGAAGGACTTCCTGATCGGGGACAGCCAGCTGGAGGCCCTGGTCGAGGCCGGGCTGGTCGATGCGGAGCTGAAGGGCACGGGCGAGCAGGTCCTGCTGGTGCCGGAGGACGACGGCTTCTCCCTGGCGCTCTACCTGGGCGATGAGATCCAGGGCGCGCTCGCGCGCGAGGGGAGCCTCCAGGCCCACTGCCACGCGACGGAGGGCGTCTCCCACGTCCTGCTGTTGCTCTGGTCTGCGTCCCAGGGGCGGCCGCTGCGCCGGCTGGATCTGGAACTCCAGGCCGAGGTCGACAAGGCGAGCACCTGCTTGCTGCTCGATCAGGGGGCGACGGGCGGGCGCGGCCGGCACGACTTGCTGCGTCGGCTCTTTGGCTCCGTCGAGTTCGGTGCGCACCTGGCCGAACACGAGCGCCACCGCTACCGCGAGGCGCACCGTCTGGCCCAGGTCTACGCGCGGCGCCTCGCGGGGCTGCTCGACCAGGGGGTGGGCGCCCTGCTCCAGGAGCTGCGGTGTTTCTACCGGATGCCGGCCGAGGAGAAGCGCCGCCACGCGCTCGCGGCCTGAGCCCCTCCCCGCAGAAATCTGCTTGACACCCCCTGGGGGGGCCTTACAAAGCCTCGGTCGCGGTGGGTCTGTACCCCGCGCATCCCAAATGATTCACGAACGCGCGCCGGCATCGACCGGGCGCACAGGAGCAGTCGATGAAGGTGAAGCCCTTGTTCGATCGCGTCCTCGTCAAGCGTGTCGATAGCGACAGCAAGACGAAGGGCGGCCTCTACATCCACGACTCAGCGAAGGAGAAGCCCCAAGAGGCCGTGGTCCTCGCGGTGGGCGCCGGCAAGAGCCTGGACAACGGCGAGACCGCCGCGCCCCAGGTCAAGGAGGGCGACCGCGTCCTCTTCGGCAAGTACTCGGGCACCGAGATCAAGATCGACGGAGAGGATCACCTGATCATCCGCGAAGACGACATCCTCGGAATCCTGGAGGCCTGAGATGACTGCCAAGGAAATTCGCTTCGATACCCAGGCTCGCTCCGCGATCCTGAGCGGCGTCAACAAGCTCGCCGACGCCGTCAAGGTCACGCTGGGGCCCAAGGGCCGCAACGTCATCATAGAGAAGAGCTGGGGCGCGCCCACGATCACCAAGGACGGCGTCACCGTCGCCAAGGAGATCGAGCTGGCCGACAGGTTCGAGAACATGGGCGCCCAGATGCTCAAGGAAGTGGCGTCGAAGACCAACGACGTCGCCGGTGACGGCACCACGACCGCGACCGTCCTGGGCCAGGCCATCTTCACCGCCGGCAGCAAGCTGGTGGCGGCGGGTCACAACCCCATGGAGCTCAAGCGCGGCATCGAGAAGGCCGTCGTGGCCTGTGTCGAGCACCTGCGTTCGATCTCGACCCCGATCAAGGGTCACGAAGAGATCGCCCAGGTCGGCACGATCGCGGCGAACAACGACATCGAGATCGGCGAGATGATCGCCAAGGCGATGGACC
>JAJDAI010000882.1 GCA_029261955.1 Deltaproteobacteria bacterium
GCTCGGCGTGAAGCCCGCGGAGCACTACACCTTCGGCGTCTACGTCACCCCGGTCGGCAAGTACCGCGCGGACCTCGTGCTGCGCATCGAGACCGAGCACCCGCGCGCCTTCAAGGGCGGCACCGGCGCGGCCAAGGCGGCCTGCAACTACGCGCCGACCCTGCGGATGATGAAGACGCTCAAGGCCAACAAGGCGGACCCGCCGGCCGGCGCGAGCTGGACCGACATCTACGACGACATCCTCTTCCTGGACCCCGACGGCTACATCGAGGAGATGGGCGGCGCCAACTTCTTCGTGCTGCAGAAGGAGGGCGACCGGGTCGCCCTGCGCAGCCCGCCTTCGCTGGCGGAGGACCTCAACGCGGACACCATCCTGCCCGGCGTCACCCGGGACACGGTCCTGCAGCTGGGCAGCCTGCTCGGCTTCGACGTGCGTGTGGAGCCCATCGCCCTGAACGAGCTGCTGGAGCTGAGCGAGTCCGAAGCCCGCGACCGGGCGGTCTTCACGACCGGCACCGCGGCGGGCATCGCGCCGGTGGTGGCCCTGCTCGGCGCGGGCGGTCGCGCCTGGCGCTTCGCGTCCTGGGACAACGTCGACGACCCGAGCCGACTGCGGAAGCTGAGCGCGGACGTCGCGGCCCCGGGCAGCGCCCTGGAGGCGGGCCGCCTGCTCCGAAACTGCCTGTTCCGCACCCAGCTGGGCGACCAGGCTGGTCTGGTGAGTTCGGCTGGGGATCGCGGCCAGGAGATCATCGACCACGCGGCCGCCGAGGGCTGGGTCGAGGACTTCGAGCTGGAGGTCTGAGCGGCCGGAGCGGCCTCCAACCGAACTAGCGGTTGAAGATCACGACCTCGTTGACCGGCCCGCGCCGGCCGGCCTTGCTGTTGATCGCGCGGCGGGCCCGGACGATGTCCAGATCGACGCCCGGCTCGTCCAGCAGCTCCGAGTAGAGCTCCCGGGTCACCGGCGTGTCCGCGTTGGAGAGCAGGAAGCGCGCGCCGCGGCGGTGCGCGGTCACGAGCGAGGCGGCGAGGCGGCGCTGGTCGTCGGGGCCGAAGCCGCCGGCGGTGTAGGCCGTGAAGTTCGCCGTCGCGTTGAGCGGGATGTAGGGCGGATCGAGGTAGACGAAGTCGCCGTCGGTGGGCTCCTTCAGCAGGCCCTCGAAGTCGGTGTGTCGGATCTCGGTGCCCTGGAGCACGGTGCTGCAGGCGGGCAGGTTCGCCTCGTCGCAGATCTTCGGGTTGCTGTAGCGGCCGAAGGGCACGTTGAAGAGGCCCTTGCTGTTGACGCGGTACAGGCCGTTGAAGCCGGTCTTGTTGAGGAAGATCGTCCGCGCCGCGCGCTCGATGAGCGGCAGGCTGCGTCGGTCCCAGGCCCGGACCTCGTAGTAGTAGTCCTTCTCGTAGCGGTGCTGCTTGAGCGCCTCGATGACGTCATCGAGGTGGTCGCGCACCGCCGAGTAGCAGTCCACCAGCTCGTCGTTCACGTCCGCCAGAACAGCGCGGCCCGGGCGCTGCGCGAAGAACATCGCGCCGCCTCCCATGAAGGGCTCGAAGTAGCGCTCCATGGCTTCGGGCACCCAGCGCGAGAGCTGGGACAGGAGCTGGGACTTGCCCCCCACCCACTTCAGGAACGGACGCGGCCCCGGCTCGCGTACAGGGACCCGTGCTGGGGCCTGCTCGCGGGCGAGGACGCTCGATCTGGCAACGGAAATAACGCTCACAGGAAGCGAGATTACAGTAGGAAATCAGGTAGTTCCAGAGAACTACCATGAATCGCGCCAATACTGGCGCAGGGGTGATGGACCAAGCTGTTGAGAACATGGGGGAATCCCCTCCGAAAAAACTACCACGACACGCGCCAATATCGGCGCAGCCGGCTGCAATCCGGAGCGCACGGACAGCGCGGGCTGGATGGGGTCAGACCCCACCTGGCCCGCCGCGCGGGCTGGATGGGGTCAGACCCCACCTGGCCCATCGGGCTCGGCTAGGCTCCGTCTCCTGGAGGTCCCATGGACGACTTCGCGAAGAGCAGACTGCGCCCCCTCGGCATCGGATTGATCCTGGCTCTGCTGGCCATCGGCTTCGGCTGGGGTCTGGGCGGGGTGTTCGGGGCGGCCGAGGCCAGCGTGAAGGCCGTGTTGGCGGACAGCGGCACCGAGGCGCTCCAGAGCGCCTACGCGGGCGACAGCGCCAAGATGGACAAGGTCGTCAGCAAGTCCTGGAGCTACATGAAGCGGGCGCACCTGCACGGCGGCGTGCTCGGCGCGTCGGCCGTCGCGCTCATCTTGCTGCTCGCGTCCCTCGGCCCGCCCAAGCGCATCACCCAGGTCGCCTCGGGCGCGTTGGGCGCCGGCTCCCTCGGCTACGGCCTCTACTGGATGTTCGCGGGCTTCAAGGCGCCGGGCATGGGCAGCACGGGCCTGGCGAAGGAGTCGCTGGACTGGCTGGCGATCCCCTCGGCCGGCGCCCTGCTCGTGGGGCTGGGCATCACGGCCTTCCTCACCATCAGGGCGATGTACGGCAAGCCCTGATCGAGGGGCCTCCCCCGGACCTCAGCCCGCCCAGCGGTTGTTGATGTGCCGGATCAGGAAGAAGAGCTGGATCCCGCCCAGGAACATCAGGGTCGGCGCCAACCACTGGCGCCGGTTCCGCAGCAGGTGCGCGCCCGCGATGAAGAGCGGGAAGACCGCCAGCGCGTAGCGGCTGAACGAGGCGATCGGCAGCGTCACGCAGGGGATGACCGACGCGACGAGGGCCCAGGCAAACCAGCGCTTGTCGAGCTTCCAGAGCGTCGGCAGCGAGGCCAGGCAGAGGATGAACCAGAAGCGGTCGAGCTTGCTGGTCGTGAAGCCGTGCAGCGACTCGGCGGCGCCGAAGAAGAAGGAGAAGAAGGCGATCGGGTCGAAGAGGCGCGCGACGCTCGACTTCATGACGAAGCGCTCCTGCGCGTCGAAGCCCTCCATCGGGTTGCCGGTCCAGACCCACATCAGGCCCAGGTACAAGGCGAAGCCCAGGGCGGGCGCAGCCACCAGCGCATCCCGCAGCTCGAGCCGCTTCTCCCGCTTCCGAAGCACCGCGTGCACCAGCAGCGGCAGCCCCAGGAACAGCCCCTGCGGCCGCGCGATGGGCAGCAGGATGGCGAAGATGGCGGCGCGGCCCTCCTTGCCCTGATCCAGGGCGTCGAAGCAGAGCAGCAGCAGCAGCATGAACAGCGCTTCGGAGTAGGGCAGGCCCAGGAAGAAGGCCCCCGGGAAGGCCAGGTAGAGGAGCAGCGCGCTGTCTGCGGTGTCCTCGCCCAGCTTGCGCTTCGTCAGGCGGTGCAGGACCAGCGCGCCGCCCACGGCGAAGGCGTTCGCCAGCACCACCGACGAGGCCAGCAGGTTGCCGCCGAACAGCGGCGAGAACGCGCGGATGAGCATCGGCCACAGCGGGTAGAAGGCGTTGGACTGCGCGCCCGCGATGTAGCCGACGTCGGCGAGGTTCAAGTAGTGGTTGCTGTCCCAGGTGGTGAACAGCGTGCCGAAGTTCGGCGCCGGGCCGGGGTGCCAGCGGAAGTGGCCCTCCCAGCGCTCCATGTCGAAGAAGTCCGGCAGCAGGACCACCGACGCGTAGATGAAGAAGAGCAACAGGAGGCGCCAGGCCAGCACAGGGCCCAGCCACTTCGGCAGATCGATCTGCTTGTTCGCGAGCGACATGGCCGCGGAGATTACTACTGCAGGTAGGAGCTGTGGGGCACGTAGCGGACCCGCGTGGCCTCGATGAGCGGGAAGTTGGGGCAGACCCACTCCGGCGCGCCGCCTTCAGCGTGCCCCGAGGCCTTCTCGGAGCTGGGCGTCGGGCGGAACTCGGGGCGCTCGGTGTCGGCCGCGGTGGGGATGCGGACCTCCTTGCAGGTGCGCGCCGGGTCGAAGGACAGCACCAGGTAGCCCGGCTCGAAGCTGTTGCGCGGCGGGCGCATGCTCATCCAGCTCGTCAGGGCCCAGGCGTCCAGGGGCTCGCGGCGCTCCTCCTCCAGCTTCGCCAGCGCCACCGCGTCCGTGAAGAAGGCCGGCTCCGCCATCACGTCCC
>JAJDAI010000883.1 GCA_029261955.1 Deltaproteobacteria bacterium
GCCTGCCGCGAGGGCCCGGCCGGCGCGGCGCAGCACCCGAATGGCGGCCGGCTCGAAGCCGGGGTCGTGGGTCAGCGCGGACAGCAGGTAGCGGTAGTCGGCGTCCGACGAGCTGTGCAGGCCCTGGCGGTGCCGGTGCCAGCTGGACACGAGGTCCTGCAGCCAGGCGAGCAGCGCATCGTCGGACTCCGTAGCCGTCAGGACGCGCGGCGGGCGGGTGGCGCGCAGGCCCAAGACCTTCTGCACCGTCTCGAAGGCGCGGCGGATGACCTCGATCCTCGTGGCTCCTGCCTCGGTCTCCACCGCGATCTTGCGCGCGCCGTTGCCGTTCGCGGGCACGACGAGCCAGCGCATGAAGGGGTCACCGAACCAGGAGCCCCATCCGCTGACCCCCATGCGGCAGCGCGCGGCGCGGGCGTAGGCGGCGACGTGGCCTTCGGGGGGAGCCGTCTTGAGGTGCGCCAGGCGCATCTCGGCGTCCTTGCCCGTGGTCCAGGCGGCGAAGCAGGATCGGGCCTGGTTGCTGCCCTGAAGCTCCTCGGCGACCAGCATCGGCACGCCCCGGCACCACGCGACCGTCTCCGGATCTGCGGTCTGGGCGGACAGCGGCAGGAACACCACCGACTGGAGGATGCGCTCGTCGCTCAAGGTCTGCTCACCGTCATCCACCGGCCCCCGGGACGGAACCGCGCACCAGGGTAGTCGGGATGGGCGGGGGAGTCAGTGGGGACACGGCCGTTCAGGACTGCATGTAGGTCTGGAAGAGGCTCTGGTCGCCGGCGTAGGCCCGCGCCACCTCGTCCGTGATCAGGCCCTTCTTCGCCAGGGCGGCGAGGTGCCGCTCGAAGACCCACATGCCCTGCTCGCGGTGCGTCTGCATCACGGAGGGAATCTGGTTGGCCCGCTGCTCGCGAATGTTGTTTGCAATCGCGTTGTTGTTCCGCAACACCTCGAGTGCTGCGATGCGCCCCTTGCCGTCCGCCTGGGGCAGCAGGCGCTGGGCGACGATGGCCCGCAGCGACTCCGAGAGCTGGAGCCGGACCTGGGCCTTGCTGTGCTCGGGGAAGACGTCGACCATGCGGTCCATGGCGCTGTGGGCCCGGTTCGCGTGCAGGGTGGACAGCACGAGGTGCCCGGTCTCGGCGGCGGTGATGGCCAGGGAGATCGTCTCCAGGTCCCGCATCTCGCCCACGAGGATGACGTCGGGGTCCTCGCGCAGGGCGTCCCGCAGGCCGGTGGCGAAGGACTCGACGTGCGTGCCCACCTCGCGCTGGCGTACGACCGCGGTGTGCCGCGGGTGCACGAACTCGATGGGATCCTCGAGCGTGATGACGTGGCAGGGGCGGGAGCGGTTTACGTGCTGGAGCAGCGAGGCCATCGTGGCCGACTTGCCCGAGCCCGTGGGGCCCGTGAAGAGCACCAGGCCCTCCCGGAACTCGACCAGCTCCGTCAGGGAGCGGGGCAGGCGCAGATCCTCCAGCGTCGGGATCGTCTCCGGCAGGCTGCGGATCGCGAGGTTGTAGCCCTTCAGCGCCCGGTAGGCGTTGCCGCGGAAGCGGCCGATGCCCTCGACGCTGAACGAGAAGTCCACCGCGCCGCCGTCGGTGAGGCGGCGCCGCCCCGTGGTGGTGAGCATGACCTCCACCAGCGGGCGGATCGGCATGGCCGAGATGCGCAGGCCCTTCAGGGGGACGAGGTTGCCCGCCAGGCGGGCCATGGGGGGCTCGTTGTCCCCCAGGTGCACGTCCGAGGCGCCCAGCTTGACGGCTTTGGCCAGGGCCTCGACCAGCGCGCTGGGGGCCTGGGTGCCGGGATCCGGTCCGACGACGGCCATCGAGGGGTCGATGGTGAAGGTCGTGCGGTCGATCTGGGGGCGGACGCTGACCTGCGGCGCGTCGGGCGTGCCGTTGACCGTCATGTCGAAGCCGCCCAGATCGGGCCAGTCGAAGGCGAACGAGACCGAGTAGCCCTGCGAGAAGGCCTCGGCGCGGTCCACGTCCATGAGCTGGCGAGCGAGCTCGGACAGCCAGCCGGCCGGAGCTTCGGGCAGATCGAGGCGGGAGGCCGTGTTCCCCAGGATGAGCTGGGGCGAGCGATCGGGCAGCAGCCGCAGCTCGGACGCTTCACGCCGGTGCAATTGGCGCAGCAGGTTGTCGAAGTCGAGCACGGGCGGGTTCCCCCTCAGAGCGAATCGACCAGATCCGGCAGAATCTGAAGATCGGGCTGCATGATCACCTCGATCCGTCGGTTCAGCGCTCGTCCCTCGGGCGAGCCGTTGTCAGCACGCGGTTGGAATTCCCCAAAGCCAGCCGCACTCAGATTCTCGGGCGCCATCTTCCGCCCCTCGAAGAGCTTCACGACGGACACCGCGCGGGCGGTGGAGAGCTCCCAGTTGGTGGGGTAGCGGTCCGTCGCGATGGGCACGTTGTCCGTGTGGCCCTCGACCTGGAAGCGCCGGTCGCCGAACTCCGCCAGGGCAGCGGCCACCTCGTTGAGCGTCTCCTTGCCGATGTCGCTGAGCGCCGCGCTGCCCGACGGGAACAGGATGTCCTGCTTCAGGTCGATGACGAGTCGGCCGCGGGCGATGCGCACCGACAGCTTGCCGGCGTCGATCATCTTCTGGAGCTGGTCCTTCACCTTGCGGAAGATCCGGTCGCGCTCCTCCGCGGCGCGCTGGCGCTCGCGGGCGGCGGCGAGGGCGCGGTTGGCCTCGTCCAGCATCGCGGCGATCTGCTCGTTGCGCTGGGCGAGGTCCTGGTTGCCTTCGGCGGCCCCCTCGA
>JAJDAI010000884.1 GCA_029261955.1 Deltaproteobacteria bacterium
TGCTCTCTCCCGCTGACGCGGCCCTGTACCGAGCCAAGGACGCAGGCCGCGACCGCGTCGCAGAGCACGGGGGAGCGGCGTGAGGACCCTGCTCGTCCTCGGCGTGCTGCTCCTGGGCTGCGCCCCGGCGGAGCCCGAGCCGCCACCGGCCCCGCCCCAGGAGGACGCGGACGCCGTCATCGCCGCCGGACGCGAGGCGCTGCGCGAGGCCGACCTGTCCGAGATCGCCTTCGGCATCACGCCCTACGTCGACGGCGCGCGGCTGGCGGCGCTCTACGGCCCGCTGCTGGAGGCGGTGGGGGAGCGCGTGGGCCTGCCGATCCGCCTCGTGGTCGGCGAGTCCTACGACGACATGCAGCAGCGCGCAACGGACGGCTCCGTGGACGTCGCGGTCCTGCCCCCCTACGCCTACGTGCGCGCCGCCGAAGAGGAGCCGGGGCTGCATGCCTTCGCCACGCACGTCACCGACGGCGGCCTCAGCTACGGCGCCTACGTGATCTCCCTGGAGGACGGCCCCGTCGCCCAGATCGACGACCTGCGAGGGCAGCCCTTCGGCTACGTGGACGTCGCCTCGACCTCGGGCTTCCTCTTCCCCGCGGACCGCATGCTGGAGGAGGGCCTGCACCCCCTCGATGACCTGGAGCCGGTCTTCCTCGGCGACCACGACCGGGTCTTCGACGCCGTGCTGGCGGGCGAAGTCGCGGCCGGGGCGGTGTTCGCGGGGGCTCTGCTGGAGGGCCGCCGCAGGCACCCGGTCGGCGAACGGGTGCGGGTGATCGCGAAGACGCGCCGCATCCCCTGCGACGCCTACGTCGCCCGCGCGGGCTTTCCCCCCGCCGCCGCGAAGGCCTTCGGCCAGGCGCTCTCCGAGGTCTCCACCCGCACTCCGGAAGGCCGCCGCCTGCTCGCCGTGGGCTTGCAGATCAACGGCTTCCTGCCCGTAGACGACGCGCACTACGACACCGTCCGGGCGGTCGCAGAGCGCGTGGCCCTGGCGGTGCCGACCCTCCGGCCCGACGCCCAGCCATAGGGGTCTGTGGGAGCTGCCACCGCCCCCGTGCGGTCCCCAACAGGGTCAGTCGTCGTGCAGGAACTTCGAGACGAGGCCCGCCGCGGCGGCGCCCAGCAGCGGGGCGAGCCAGAAGAGCCACAGCTGCGCCAGCGCCCAGCCACCGACGAAGAGCGCCGGCCCGGTGCTGCGCGCGGGGTTCACGGACAGGTTGGTGATCGGGATGCCGACGAGGTGCACCAGGGTCAGCGTCAGGCCGATGGCGATGCCGGCCTGGCCCGCCGAGGCGTTCTTGCTCGTGGCGCCGAGGATCACGGTCAGGAAGATGAAGGTGAGGATGAACTCGGACAGCAGGCCCGACATCATCGAGAAGCCGCCCGGCGAGTGCTCGCCGAAGCCGTTGGCGGCGAGGCCGGAGGCCGCCGCGTCGTAGCCACCGGGCTGGCCGTTGAGGATCAGCAGCAGCGCGCCAGCCGCCAGGATCGCGCCCAGGACCTGGGCGATGACGTAGCCGGGCAGCTCCTTCGCCGGGAAGCGGCCACCGACCACGAGGCCGACCGACACCGCCGGGTTGAGGTGGCAACCCGAGACCGGGCCCAATGCGTAGGCGCAGCCGAGCACGGTCAAGCCGAAGGCCAGGGACACGCCCAGCAGGCCGATGCCGACGTTGGGAAAGCCCGCGGCGAAGACGGCGCTGCCGCAGCCTCCGAAGACGAGGATGAACGTGCCGATGAACTCTGCGACTGGCTTCTTCATGGGACCCTCCCGAAGACCGCCTCGAGGGCGGCCGGCGAAAGCCGTAGCAAAGGGCGTTCCACCCGACCTCAGTCCGGTGGAACGAGCCGCCGCGTGACGCCGCCGCTGAAGCGGGCCCCGCCTTCGCGCCCGAGTAGCTCCGTGAAGCGGTGCAGGATCTTGTTCCAGATCCCCGGGATCACGGCCCGCCGCCGCCCGAGCGAGGCCAGGGCGTCCCGCACCACGGCGTCGGGCTGCATGGTCCGAAGCGCGGGGATCCCGGCCAGGCCGGGGCGCACGACGTCGAGCATCTCGGTGTCGGTGAAGCCCGGGCAGAGCGCCAGCACGTCCACGCCGTGCTCCTCGAGCTCGGGCCCGATGGACTCCGCCATCACCAGGTTCCAGGCCTTCGACGCCGCGTAGTTGCCCGAATAGGGCGTGCCGCGGAACGCGATGAGCGAGGCCAGGAACACGATCCCGCCCGCCCCGCGCTCCACCATGCCCGGCGCGAAGGCGCGAGCCAGCGCCAGCGGCACCCGGGTGTTCAGGTCGAGCAGCCGCAGCTCCTGCTCGATGTCGCAGTCCACGAAGGAGCCGACCGACGCGGAGCCTGCGTTGTTGACCAGCAGCCCGATGGGGCGCGCGCCGACGGCGTCGCGGAGGCGGGCCAGGGCGCCGGGCGCGAGCAGGTCCAGCGGCACGGGCAGGACCTCGACCCCGGACGCGGCGCGAAGCTCGGTCGCCAGGGCGTCGAGCCGCTGCGCCCGGCGAGCGACCAACACGACGTTCAGACCCCTCGCCGCCAGCTGACGCGCGAACTCCGCGCCGATGCCGGAGGAAGCCCCCGTCACCAGCGCCCAGGGTCCATAGGACGTGTGGAAGGACTGCTGCATGTGCCGCCGTCCGAAGGCGCGGCAGGCGGGGACCTTACGCGAGCAGTCGAGCGCTTTCCTCCCCGCCGATCCGCCTCGGGAGCGAGACCCGGAGGCCGCGGCTAACATCCCGCGCCATGAGTGATCCGCACCTGTTCCAGGCCGATCTGCAGGTAGACGCCTACAAGTACACGCGCTTCGAGCGCGTCTACCTGGTCCTCGCCGCGGCCTTCGTGACCGTCCTGGTCCTCACGAACATCATCGGCATCAAGCTGTTCGCGGCGCCCCACGACCCGACCAGCTTCGCGCTGACCACGGGCATCCTCACCTACCCGATCACCTTCCTCATCACCGACATCGTCTCGGAGATCTACGGGAAGAAGCGGGCGGACTTCATGGTCCTCATCGGCTTCGTGATGAGCCTGATGATGCTGGCCATCGTGCAGGTCGCCGTGCGTGTGCCCGCGCACCCCTACTGGGTGCCCATGGAAGGCGCCTTCTACCCGAGCCACACCGAGTACCAGACGGCCTTCGAGTCGGTCTTCAGCCTCGGCCCGCTGCTGGTCTTCGGCTCCATGAGCGCCTACCTCTGCGCCCAGCTCTGCGACAACTTCCTGTTCCACTACTTCAAGCGGCTGACGGGCGGAAAGCACCTCTGGCTGCGGAACAACGCCTCCACCTGGGTGAGCCAGTTCGTGGACACCATCGTGGTGAACTCGATCCTCTTCTTCATCGGCTTCGGCTGGAGCATCTCGCAGGGCGCGAAGGTGATGGTGACCATCTACCTGTACAAGGTCGTCATCGCGGCCCTGGACACGCCCTTGATCTACCTGGGCGTCTTCCTGGTCAAGCGGTTCCTGGGACTGGAGAAGGAGGAGGCGGCATGAGGGGCACCATCGGCCTGAAGGACCTGCGCATCGACTGCGTGGTCGGCATCTACCCGCACGAGCGCACGGGGGACCAACCGCTCTTCGTGGACGTGGAGGTGGACGGCGACTTCGCGGCC
The DNA here is from genome assembly GCA_029261955.1 of Deltaproteobacteria bacterium. Classification (GTDB taxonomy): domain Bacteria; phylum Myxococcota_A; class UBA796; order UBA9615; family UBA9615; genus CALCXL01. The sequence continues at coordinate 3,623 of JAJDAI010000884.1, forward strand.
GCCGCCAGCTCGGAGCACGTGGACGACACGGTCGACTACGACCACCTCGCCGCGGGCCTGACGGAGCTCGCCGTGGGGCGGCAGTACCAGCTGATCGAGACCTTCGCGGAGGAGGGCGCAGCCCTGATCCTCGGCCGGTGGGCGGCCGTCGAAGCCGTGCGCATCGAGGTCCGCAAGCCCAACGCGGTGCCCGCGGCGGCCTGCTCCTTCGTGCGGCTGGAGCGCTCGCGGTGAGGGTCGCGCTCGTCACGGGCGGGGCGAAGCGGCTCGGCCGCCGGCTGGCCCTGGAGCTGGCCTCGCTGGGCTACTCCGTGGTCGTGAACTACCGCAGCTCCGCGGATGCGGCGGCCGAGGTGGTGCGCGAGATCGAGGCGGCTGGCGGCGTCGCGCGGGCCTTCGCGGCCGACGTCGGGAACACCGCGCAGGTCGAGGCGATGTTCGCGTCCGTCGCGCAGATCGAGGGCCGGCTCGACGTGCTGGTCAACAACGTCGGCAACTACGAGCCGAAGCCCCTCGCAGAGGTCACGCCGGCCTCCTGGGACGCCCAGATCCGCACCAACCTCAACGGCTCCTTCGCCTGCTGCCACTTCGCCCGCCCGCTGATGGCTCAGGGGGGCTGCATCGTGAACATCGGCTACGCGGGCGTGGACGCGCTGGTCTCGAACCCCGACGCGACGGCCTACCAGGTCAGCAAGACGGGCCTGCTGGTCCTCACGAAGTCCATCGCGCAGGGCTGGGCGCCCATCCGCTCGAACATGCTGTCCCCCGGGCAGCTGGCCAACTCCATCGACCTGCCCGAGGACCTGGACACCATCCCCGCGGGCCGGGCCGGCACGCTGGACGACATGGCTGCCGCGCTGCGATTCGTGCTCGAGGCGAGCTACGTGACGGGCGTGAACATCGACGTGGCTGGTGGGTACCGATTGCAGGGTTCCTGAAGCCCTCGTTAGGCTCGCGGCCATGAACCGCATGCACCTGCTCCTCGCCCTGCTCCTTTGCCCCCTGCTCGGGTGCCCGGCCGAGCGCCCCGACGACGACGACGTGGCCGACGACGACGGCGCTCCCGCGGCAGACGACGACGACTCCGCGGA
>JAJDAI010000885.1 GCA_029261955.1 Deltaproteobacteria bacterium
CCCGAGGCCTGCTTCGAGGACCTCGACGGCGACCGCTTCGGCGACGCGCTCGTCGAGCTCGAGGTGGACGAGGAGTGCATCGGCGAGGGCCTCGCGCCCGAAGGCGGCGACTGCGACGACGAGGACGACAACAACTTCCCCGGCAACGCCGAAGTCTGCGACGGCCGCGACAACGACTGCCGCAACGGCTCCGACTTCGACATCGAGCAGGAGGAGGCCGAGGACGCCGACCCCCTCGTCTTCTCCTGCACCCCCGAGGACACGGTCCGCATCTTCCTGCGCGGCGGGGGGCACCTGGATGGCCAGCCGGTCGACGGACGGCGCACCTCGATCCGCGTGCACCCCGGCGATCTGATCGAAGGCGAGGTGCGCGTCCGCATCCTGGCCAGCCCGGAGCAGGTCGGACGCGTCGCCGGCGGACTGAGCTTGTCCTGGGCGCCCGACAACGCGGGGGGCTTCATCCCCCAGTTCGACCCGATCGACGGCGAGCTCGGCCAGCCCGACGCGGGCTACACGGACATCGACTTCGTGGTCGAGGGCATCCCGGTTCCGCCGGACAGCGCGGACGACCAGGCCCTGTACGTGAACTTCGCCGCCGACGTGGACACGCTGGCGCCCTACGTCGGCGCCCTGACCGACCCGCACTACTGCTGCGAGGACTGCGAGGACCAGCCACCGACCTGCCCGCCGGTCTGGGACGGCGCCGGCATCTGGGACCACGACCTGGACCTGGGCGACCTCGACGAGCTCGACATGGCCGGCTGCCTCAGCCTCGGCGCGGCCCGCTTCTTCCAGCTGGCCTTCGCGCAGAACGAGGAAGGGGACGCCTGCACCCTCGGCGTCGATCCGCTCTGCTTCCCGGTGCACCTGGAGCGGGCCATGGGCTGCTCCTTCGTGAAGCTCTTCGTGGAGGAGCGGTGATGCGCCTCGCGCTCCTCCTGCTCCTGTTGCCCTCGATCGCACAGGCCGCCACCGCCATCGTCTACTCCCCCGAGCAGGGCGAGGAGGCCGTGCGGCAGGCCTGGATGCAGCAGCGCGGCCACGACGACGGCGTGCGCTTCGTGTCCGTGGACGCGGTGTTCGACCCCACGGCGCCCGCCATCGTGCTCGGGGACGCCACCGCCGTGCCCTGCGAGCGCGAGCTGGGCGGCGTCGAGGAGTTCGGCCGCCTGAACGACGCGGTCTTCGACCTCGTGCTCGACCAGGACTACCTGCCCGCCGTGGGCGCGCTGGCGAAGGTCGAGGCGCTGCTGCCCTGCCTGAGCGAGGTGCCCTCCGCCGACGTGATGGCGGGCTTCCACTTCATGCGCGGCCTCGTCGCCTACTACGCGAGCGGGCCCGACGCCGCGACGAGCCGCTTCGAGGAGGCGCTGCTCGTCTCGCCCTTCCTCCAGTGGGACACGACCTGGCCGCCGGTGGTCAAGCCGACCTTCGACGCGGCCGTCGCGGGTGCGCTCCAGGCGAAGTCGGCGCTGCTGTCGCTCTCCCCGAGCATGGTCGAGGCGGGCAGCTTCTGGCTCGACGGGCGCTCGGTCGACGCCCGCACCCGCACGTCCACGCTCTACGAGGGCACGCACGTGCTCCAGTGGCGCCCCGAAGGCGGCTCCGTCACCAGCTGGGTGGTCGAGGTGGACGCGGGGCACTTCGTGACCGTCGTGCACCGGGGCGATGCGGTCGCCTCGCTCCTGTCCGGCCACGCCGACCCCGGGGTCACCGCCTTCGCGCGGGCTCAGGTGCTCGCCCCGGTGGAGCAGCAAGCGGGCGCGACCCTGGTCGTCGCCGAGCCCTGGGAGGTCACCCTCTTCCACCGGCAGGACCCGCTCAGCGGGCGCTGGGAGCTGGCGGATCTCGACGCCATCGAGCGCTGGCGGCAGTCGGGACGGAGGATGCGCAACACGGGGATCGGGATGATCCTCGGGGGCATCGGGGCGGCCGGCATCGGCATCGCGACGGTCGCCGGCGGCGTCGAGCAGGCCTGGGAGATCGAAGACGACCTCTTCGACGAGGACGGGTACGGCTTCCTGAGCGACCTGACGCTGCTCCAGCCGGCCTACGCGCGGGCCCAGGCCCAGGTGCGCGTGGGGTGGACGCTGAGCTTCGTGGGCGCGGCCGTGTCCCTCGCCGGGATCCCCGTGGGCATCGTGGGCGAGCAGCGCACCCGCGCGACGGGGCTGCACCAGGTGCGGCCCACCAAGCGTCGGAAGGCGAAGAAGGCCCCCTGAGTTCCTAGAGCTCGACGCTGCCGGGCACCGGCGGGAGCTCGCAGTCTTTCGCCAGCTTCACGCGGTCGAGCACCTTGTCGCGCCGGTTGGGCGGACCGAGCCCCTCCGCGTCCAGCACGACCAGGAACTCGTCCGCCATGTGAGCCAGCGCGGCCCAGGTCATGTGGTTGTTGTCCACGAACTGCTCGGGCCCGGGCAGCCCGTCCGGGGCGCGACGGCGGGACGCGGCGTCCAGATCCACCAGGTGCACGCCGGGGTGCGCCGCGGCGACCTCGCGCACCACCCGGTTGAAGGACGGCCGGCAGCGGACCCGGGGGAAGATCTCGATGGACTGCTCCAGGGTGGTGGTCGCCTCCTCCAGCAGCCCCGCGTCCAGCTGGGCCAGTCCGACCCAGCGCAGGGCCTCGGGGGCGTTGTCGCCGCACTGGCTCAACTGCTCGATGGCCGCAGCGTGATCGCCGGCGTAGTGCGCCTCGATTCCGCCCGCCACGCAGGCCCCCCAACGATCCGCCAGGGGGTTGGGCTGGGGCGCCGGTCGGCCGGTCTGGAGCGCACGCAGGGCCAACCACTGCGCCACCTCGGGCACATCGCGGCAGCCCGCGAAGGTCTGCTCGGCCGCCTCGAAGTCACGCCGGTAGGCCTGCATGTAGCCCTCGACGGCGCAGTCGGACTGACGTTGGGCTTCGTCCACGATCCCAGGCAGGCCGGGCACGAACTCCATGCGGTCGTATCGGAAGTTCGCCGGCAGGGTCGCGAGGAGGACCGGCACGCCCGCGGCGCTCGCCTCGCTCGCGACGGCCTCGAGGTTGGCCCGGAAGCGCTCGCGCAGGGCGTCGACCTCGGGGTCCGGCAGCACCATCGAGCGGCGGCGGTCCGTCGTGACGTCGGCCCGGAGCAGGTTGCTCAGCAGCCGGTAGCCGCCCAGCTGGTGCAGGCGCTGACGCACCGCCGAGGGCTCCGGCCCGCCCTCGTTGTTGCAGGACGCGACGATCAACACGTCGGGATCGAAGCGCAGCGCCTCGCTCGCCTGCCGCCGGACCCAGTGCGAGGGCACGCCGCTCGCGGCCAGGTTGATCACCTCGACGGCCCCCCGGTGGCGGGCCCGCAGCTCCTTGCGCAGCCAGAAGGGCAGGCTGCCGTCGTCGTGCACGCCGGCTTCGGACCAGGGCAGGCCCCACACGAAGGAGCCCCCCAGCACGAAGGCGCGCCAGCCCGGCGCCTCGGCCCGGAAGCGGCTCGGGCTGAGCTTGCGCTCCGCCGCGCGGGAGGTCCGCACCTTCGAGCCGCGCACCTCGAACAGCCCGTCGTCGACGTAGACCGCGGCCTCGTCGGGCCGCCAGGTGTCGATGAAGCCCTTGTGCTCGAGCAGCTCGATCGCGGCGTTCAGTCCCCACAGCGCGGCCGCCGTCACCAGCAGCGAGTAGAGGACGTAGCGGAGGCGGCGGGCCATCCGCGCAGGATATGCGCTCAGCCGGGCTGCCGCGTCCACCAGGCGAAGGGGCCGTCCAGGGAGATCGAGGCGCTGCCGGCGAAGACGTAGTAGCCGTCCAGGGGCTGGCACTCGACCTGGAGCTCGTGCTCCTTGGTCCCCGTGTACCACCGCCAGCCGAGCCAGCCGTCCAAGGCGGGCAGGACCAGCTCCGCGTCCAGCGGGCTGCCGTCCAGGTGCAGGGACTCACCGCGCACGACGAGGCGCCGGTTCTCAGCCGACCAGCTGCCCTGCAGCTCGGCCAGGGTCTCGCGCGCGAGGGCATCGGAGGCGCAGGGGTCCGCCCGCCCGCCGCAGTCCCCCGGCAGGACCAACGCGGCGGCGAAGACCAGGGCGACGCCCAGCAGCGCGAATCGGAGGTCCCGTGCCATGGCGAGACGTTAGCGCCCCGGCCAGGCGGGCAGGCGGAAGGCCGCGTCGACGCCGGCGAAGCAGGGCTCGGAGCCGCTGTTCAAGGCCGCGCAGTAGGCGTCCGCGGCGGAGCGGTTCAGCTCGTGGCGCAGCAGGTGCCCGGCGCCCCGGAACCAGGCCTCGGCGAGGGCGGGCGAGGGTGCGTCCCGCGCGACGAGCGCCTCCAGCTTCCAGGGCGCGAAGGCGAAGTGGTCGGCCAGGTAGAAGCCGTAGCCCTCCTGGCAGCTGCCGGGCAGCTCGGAGCAGGCGGAGACCACCCGCGCCACGGCGTCGCCGCCGGCCGGCAGCTCGCGCATCGTGAGCGCCCAGCCGACGTGCCGCCAGCAGTCCGGCGCGGCGTCCGGCGGCAGGGACGAGCAGGCGTCGCGGCCAGCCTGGGAGAGGCGCCAGCCCCCGACGTCCTCGAGCTGGGACTGGCCCACCGACCAGAGCCAGCCGCGCCAGCACTCCTCGGGCTCGGAGAAGCCAGCGCAGAAGCGCCAGTCCTCCGCCGGACCGAGCGGATCGCCGACGGTCTCGCCCGTGTAGAGGCCGAAGAGGTCGTAGCAGCGCCCGCGGTAGGGCAGCTCGTCGCCGGGCAGGGCGGACCACTGGATGGGGCCCAGCCAGCTGGCGAGGCAGAGGACGGGCACGACGAGCGCGGGCAGCTGGAGGCGGGGACGAGCCGCCACAGCCAGCGCCGGCAGCAGCGCCGCGAGGGCCAGGGGCGAGGGCAGGAAGCGGTTGTTGCGCAGCTGCGAGTCCAGGCCGCGAGCCTCGACCACCACCTGGTCCGACAGCAGGTACGCGGCGCCGAAGGCCAGCACCGACAGGGGCAGGAGCAGCTGGACGTGCCGGGACTCGACGGCCAGGGTCTGGCCCGGTCGCAGCGCCGAGAGGAGCTCCCGCACCTCGACCCGGCGGGCCCAGAGCACGAACACCAGGGCCGCCAGCACGGCCCAGATCCACACATCCCCAAGCCGCTCGGCCAGCCCGAGGGGCAGCACCCCGTGCCAGCCGTCGGCGAAGGCCAGGGCCGCGCCCGTGTCCAGGAAGCCAGCCAGCGCCTTGTCGATCAGCCCACCCAGCTGGGGCCGCACGTAGACGGCCGCGCCCCCGATGCGGTCCTGGCCCAGCGGCTCGTGCACGAGGAGCTTCCAGGCGAGCGGCGCGACCCCGAGCAGCAGGGCCGGCAGGGCCAGCAGCAAGGCGCGTCGTCGAGCGACGCAGAGCAGGAAGGCAGCGACCGCCACGACGTAGGCCGCCGCGCCGAAGGAGGTGCTGATCGCCAGACCCGCCAGCAGACCCAGCCCCAGGATCCAGCCGGGGCCCCGCTTCCCGAGGGCGATCTCCCCCGCCACCAGGAGCATCGCCAGCACGGGGAGCAGCTCGGTCCAGTGGAAGTTGCCCGCCTGGGTCGAGTAGGCCGCCAGCAGCGGCGGCGCGAAGACCAGGCAGAGGCCGCCGATCTTCGCGGCGGCCGCGCCCGCGTGCCGGAAGAGGAAGGTGTAGGCCAGGGTGAGGATGGCGGCGTTGGTCGCCAGGGCCCCGATCTTGATGGCCGCAGCCGCGGAGAGGAACCAGGTCAGCGGGGCGACCAGCAAGCCGCTCAGCAGGTAGCCGGTGGCGTAGCGCGGGAAGTAGTCGAAGGCGGAGAGGTGCGGGTTCGTGCCGTGGGCGAAGTCCCAGGCCACCGCGCCCACGTTGCACTCGATGGACCAGGTCCCCCACAGGGAGCCGGAACGCCACACGAGCAACGCGTGGAGCGCCTGGAGGATGAGCAGGACCGCGAGGGGGGCGTGCCGGGACCGGGCCACGCGGCGACCGTAGCACCGGGGGGTATCATCCGGCGTGTTGGACGCCCGCAGACGCACGTTGGCCTTGCTCGCCGGGATCGCCGTAGCGATCTGGTTCGCCGCGCAGCTGCGCCTGGCCCAGGTCCTGCTCGTGCCGAACCTCGAGGGCTCGGACCCGGCGACGCGGGCGCTGTTCGGGCGCCAGCTGGGGACCTGGGGCTGGCCCGCCCTCTACGAGCAGACCGTCTGGCCGCCGCTGCACTTCTGGTTCCTGGCCTGGGCAGACCGGGTCCTGCCCTCCCCCGCCCTGGCCGCGCGCCTGCCGGGGCTCGTCGCCGGCACGCTGCTGGTGTGGCCCGCCGCCCTGATCGCGCGACGCAGCGCCGGCCCCGGCTGGGGCCTGCTCGCCGGGGTGCTGGCCGCCGCCCTGGTCGCGATCAACCCGCTCTCGGTTCGTTACTCGGCCCTCTCCTTCGCCGAGCCGCTGGCCGCGCCCTTCGCGCTGGCCGGCATCGCGGCGCTGCTGCCGCGCGGGGGCCGGCCCGCCCGTTGGTGGCTCGCCGTGCCGGCCTTCGCCGCCGCCGCCGCCCTCCGCAACGAGTGCATCGCCCTGCTCCCGCTCCTGTGGCTCGTGCCGGCGCCGCGCCGCACGCGCGTGATCGTCGGCCTCGCCGCGGCAGCGCCCGGGGCCGTCTGGCTGCTGGCCCGCCCCGTCTTCCTGGCCTTCAACACCGTGGCGAGGCAGGACCTGGGGGAGGCGGTGCCCCGCCTGCTGCCCGAGCGGCTCGCGGCCATCACGGACCTCGCCGGCTGGACGGCCGAGGCCACGTGGCCCGCGGTGCTGGTGATCGGGCTGCTCGGAATCCGCCGCGCGCGACCGGTGGCTCTGGGCCTCGCGGCGCTCGCGGCCTTCTGGATCGCAGCCTCGCTGGCCGGCCACGTGCCGGCCTTCGAGCGCTACACGCTGCTGCCGACTTTGCTCCTCTGCGTGCTCGCGGGGGTCGGCGCCACGGAGCTCGCCCAGCGCCTGCCCCGCCCTCGCCTCGCCGCCGCGCTCCTGGCCCTCGTCCTGCTCGGCACGGCGAGCACGACCCTGCGCCGGAGCCTCGAGCAGCCGCAGGAGCAGCCCCTCGACCTGCTCGCCACGGCCGGATCCCTCGCCTCGATCCCCGGGAACCTGCCCGTCTTCATCGACCCCGCCGAACGCACCGCCTCCTACATCGCCCTGGAGGCCGGCCTGCGCGTGGACCGCGTCGCCCGGCTCTACCGCGACCCCCGCAACGACCGGGTGCTGCTGCGGGACCTCGACCTGATGCGGCGGGGACTCGGTCCGCTCCTGCTGGTGACCGTCGAGGACGGTGAGTTCGAGCGGGGCCTGCCCCTGGAACCGCGCTGCGCGCCCCAACGGCTCGGCCGCTCCCAGGCGACCTGCCTGGCCGAGCACGGCCCCTACCGCGTCTGGCGAATCCAGCCGTGAGACGCACCGCCGCGCTGCTGCTCGCGACCGCGCTCTTCGGAGCCTGGCTGTTCGCCCCGCTCTTCGAGGCGGGCATCGGCTCGCTGGACCACGACTTCACGCGCTTCGTCATCGACCGCGAGGCGGTGCGCATCACCGTGGACCGATTCGGCGAGCTGCCGCTGCGCTCGCCCTACCTGGGCGGCGGCGTCGCGTCCTTCGCCCACCCCCACAACCCCGCCGTGCACCCGAGCATCCTGCTGACCCACGCCTTCGGCTCGCTGATGGGCA
>JAJDAI010000886.1 GCA_029261955.1 Deltaproteobacteria bacterium
CTTGCCCACGGCGATGACGCCACGGTCGTCCAGCCCGACGAAGGCTGCGGTCTTGCCGGTCTGCCGATGCACCGCTTCGGCGAGCGGAATCCGCCCCTCCTTGCGATCCCGCACCCACCAGGTCAGCAGGAAGGTCGGGAAGCTCGCGTCGCAGATCGTGCCCACGTGCGCGCCGCCGTCGCTCAGCCCAGGCAGGGCGGCGGGGTGGTTCATCATCGTGCGGACGTTCTCGAGCGAGCCCTCGGTGTAGTTGTAGATGGGGAAGTAGAGCAGCGCGTGCCCGTCGTCCTCGAGCATGGCGTCGAAGATGGCGTCGAGCGCCTCACGCCCCTCGGCCGCCGCGCGCGCACCCACCGACGTGGACATGTCGGGCTCGTAGTCGGGCGAATCCCCGAGCTTGAACACGCGCCAGGCGATCCACTCCACCGCCGCCAGCAGCATGTCCGCGAGCGGCGGAATCGAGCTGCCGTCCCCCGCGAGCTTCTCGCTGGTCTCCGTCAGCAGCTGCTCCTTGAAGCCGGGCGCCCGCATCGCTGCGACGCGTTCGCTCAAGGGCAGCTGGCTGATCGCCTTGTAGGACGGGAAGCCGATGAAGGGATGGAAGGTCGCCTCCAGGCCCAGGATCACGCCGATCCCCCGCGGCGCGCACTGCACGTGCACCGGCAGCCCCTCGGCCCGCAGCCCCTCGACGCGCTCGAGCACCCACTTCCACTGGTCGGGGCTCTGGTCGCGCTGCATCAGGCTCAGGGACAGCGGCCGCTCGGCCGCGCGCGCCATGTCCTCCACCAGCGCCCACTCACGCCCGAAGTGCTCGTCGCCGTCGAGGATGTTGAAGTCGTTGACGAACTGGACCACGCCATTGCTCCGTCCCCGAAACACGTCAGCCAGGCCCACCAGCTCCGAGGCGTGAGCTTCGCTCGCGGGGGTCGGCAGCCCTTCCGCCGATCGGTGGTTGTCCGAGCGCCCGGTCGTGAAGCCGAAGGCGCCGGCGTCCAGCGCTTCGGTCAAGAGGCGCTGCATCTCCGCGATCTCCTCGGCGTTCGCCGGCGCCTCGGCCACCGCGCGGTCGCCCATGACGTAGACGCGCAGGGCGTCGTGCGGCACCTGGGCGCAGAGGTCGATGGTGTGGGGGATGGCGTCGATCACGTCCATGTACTCCGGGAAGCTCTCCCAGCCCCAGCTGATCCCCTCCGCCAGCGCGGAGCCAGGGATGTCCTCGACTCCCTCCATGATGCGGATCAGCCGCTCGTGGTCCTCGGGGCGCACGGGCGCGAACCCGACTCCACAAGAGCCCAAGACCGCGGTCGTGACCCCGTGCAGCGACGACGGCGCCATGTCGCTGTCCCAGGACACCTGGCCGTCGTAGTGCGTGTGGATGTCGACGAAGCCGGGCGTGACGATCATCCCCGTCGCGTCGATCGTGCGCTTCCCCTCCCCGACCTCACCCACCGCGACGATGCGATCGCCGTCCACTGCCACATCGGCCCGAATGGGCTCCGCTCCGGTCCCGTCGACGACGGTTCCGCCCTTGATCACGAGGTCGTGCACGCTCACTCCTGCTTGTCGGATTCTCGTTCGAGCCCATCGAGGATCACGTCCACCAGCCAGTGCAGGTGGGCGCGTCGCTCGGTGACGGCTTGGGGGGACCCGGGATCCCCGCCCCAGAGGGGGGCGAGCACGGGGCCGTAGGTGAAGTAGTTGATGACGGCGCCGCTGAAGGTGATCCAGAAGTGCCGCGCTGCCAGCGGCCCGCGCTCGGGGCAGACCTCCGACAGGATGCGCTCGGTCCACTCGAACAGCGGCGTGAGCCCCTTGCGGATGAGCTCCAGCCCCTCGGTCCCGCCGGCCACCTGCCGCTGCATGAGCCGTGGGTAGTTGCGGTTGGCGTCGATGAAGTCGACGTAGGCGTCGATCATCCGGTGGAAGCGCTCCGCCTGGCTTCCCTCCGCCGCAAAGGCCGAAGCCAGGGCGTCCGCGTGGGCGGTGTAGAAGCGCTCGACCACGAGCTCGAAGAGCGCGTCCTTGCTGCCGTAGTAATAGAAGACGAGGGCCTTGTTGACGCCGGCCCGCTCGGCGATGTCGCGCACGCTGACGCCGTCGAAGCCGACCTCCCCGAAGAGGGCGTCTGCCGCCTCGAGGATCTGCGCCGAACGCTCGCTGTCCTTGGCCTTGGGTCGCCTCGTCATGCTGTGCCGTATAGCACGTTGACCGATCGGTTCAACTTCTTGATTGAACCGATCGGTCAAAACATCGACATCAACCCGCTCAGCCGCTGGCTTCGACCGCCCAGTCCAGCGCGTAGTCGGCGACGTCTTCCCAGCCCGGCTCGGCGATCAGCCAGTGCGAGCGCCCCTCGAAGAGGTGGAAGTCGGTGCGCGCCGGGCTCGCCTTGTACTTCGCGTGGTTCTGCCGGTTCATGCCTGCGGTGACGGTCTTGTCGGCCCCGCCGGCGATCAGCAACAGCGGCGCCCGGTCGGCCTTGAAGTCGATCTTCGTGTCCGCGTGGCCCAGCGCAGCCTGGAAGAAGAGTCGCCCCGAGCTGGGCACCATGTGGGCCTCCCAGGCCCCGGCCTTCTCCGCCTCGGGCAGCGCGTTGGCGAAGCGCTCACCGAAGTGATCCTGCGACTGGAAGACCGCCTTCTTGTGCGCCCCAAAGCCGCTCAGCACGGGGAAGTTCGAGACGATCGTGTCCCAGCCCGGCAGCACCCCGCGCGGCGGTGCCGAGTCGATGGCCACGCCGCAAGCGCCCAGGCCCCGCGCGAGCAGCAGCTGCGTGATCAGCCCGCCGAAGCTGTGTCCGATGAGGATGGGCGAGTCCATCCCCTTCACGACCTCTGCGTACGAGTCGACGATCTCCTTCAAGCCCAACGTGCCGAGGCCCTCCGGAGGCTTCGCGCGGAGCTCGGCCACGACCCCGTCCAGGTGCGGCCAGCTGGGCGCCACGACCTCGAAGCCCTTCTCCTCGTAGCGGCCCCGGAACGAGTCCCAGCAGCGCTGCGTCACGAACGCGCCGTGGATGAGAACGATCGACCTCTTCGCCATACCTGCCTCCGCGAGCACCCTGACACGGCCGGATCCTTCCCGCCGACCCCCGAGAAAATCCAGGTAGGCTCCGCGCCTTCGGAGACCTCGAATGCGCGTTTTGCTCCTGATCGCCCTGCTCCTGCCCGCCGCCGCCCAGGCCGAGACGGCGCAGTACCCCATCGTCAACGGCAACGAAGAGCCGGAGCACGACCACGCGGTCGCCCTCGGCGCGGCGCTGGGTCCCTTCACCTTCAGCGCCTGCACCGGGGCGATGATCACGCCGCGCCTCGTGTTGACCGCAGGCCACTGCGGCGCCGGCTACACGCTGGAGCAGGTCGTCGGCCTGGGTGCGGCAATGTTCGGGCCCGTGGTCGGGGATCACTTCGCGCAGATCAGCTTCGTGGACATGGTCCAGCACGCCGACTACACCGAGATCCAGAACGGGCCCTTCGGCTCCATCCCCCCCGCCAACGACATCTCCGTGCTCGAGCTGGCCGAGGACGCCCCGGTGCGCCCCCTCTGGTTCAACCGAGACACCCTGAACATGCCGGACCACTTCGAGACCGAGCTGCTCTCGGTCGGATACGGCATCACGGGCCCCGCGAACGACGACGGCGGCACGCGCCGCTCCGCGGTGGTCACGCTGGACGCGCTGCAGGAGCAGTTCATCTACTCCCAGAACGCCACGAACCCCAACGAGGGCAACATCTGCTCCGGCGACTCCGGCGGGCCGCAGATGTGGCAGGCCGACGACGGCCAGTGGGTCATCTGGGGCGTGCACAGCTGGGGCGACCAGAACTGCGCGCAGGTCTCGGGGAGCACGCGGACCGACCTGTTCGTGGACTGGATCCTCGACCGCGTCGAGGAGACCCACGGCACCCGCGACGTCTGCGAAGCGAACCGCTGGTACGGCGATGAGGTCTGCGATCCCTGGTGCGACGACATCGACCCCGACTGCGAGGAGCCGGCGGACGACGACGACTCCGCGGACGACGACGACTCGGCCCCCGCGGACGACGACGACGACGGCCTCGGCGGCAGCGGCTGCCAGGACTGCGCCTCGTCCTTCGCCCCGACCCCCGCGTTGCCGGCCCTGCTCCTCCTGCTCGGCATCCGCCGCCGCCGCTGAGCAGGCCGTGCACCGTTGGGGTCAGACCCCAGCCAGCCCACTTTGTGGGCCAGGTGGGGTCTGACCCCACTCAGCCCACGAGCGGCCGCAAGATCCTCGATCCCGCCCCCTACCCGCGTGATACGGTTGGGCTTCTGGCCTAATCGCCACAATCGGGACCTTTCACGGAGAGAAGACCGTGCCCCCCGGACCGGCGCTCGCTCAACAAGACGCTTCGCAGCGGTCGACACGCCCCTCACCGGAGGAGGCACGTGTTCGCCATGCCGCCGGCCAGCAGGACGCCAACGACCGCCTGCGCGACGTGCAGGGCCGCGGTGGCGACTCCGTAGTCCAGAAGAAGACCTCGGGCACCGCCTCGGGCGCTGCAGGCAACGCCGCCGCAGGACCGATGTCCTCCGACATGGCGCCGCACAAGCCCGGCCCGGTCGCAGGGGACGTCAGCCCGACGCAGGCCGCTGACTTCGGCAACGACGTCGCGAGCGAGGCCGTCCAGAAGAAGGGCACCGTCCAGGCCAAGGCCATCACAGGCGGCAAGAAGGAGAAGGACATCGCCGCGGGCGGCGTCCGGGGCAAGAAGACCTCCTTCCCCCACAAGGCGAAGATCCAGAAGGCCTTCGGCCGGCACCAGCTCGGCGACGTCGAGGCCTACGCGGACGACGGCGCGAAGAAGGCGGCCAAGGACATCGGGGCCAAGGCCTACGCCATGGGCAACAAGGTCGCCTTCGGCGGCTCGCCCGACCTGCACACCGCGGCGCACGAGGCCGCGCACGTCATCCAGCAGCGCGCCGGCATCAAGGGCGGCGGCAAGTGGGAGACCCACGCCGACAAGGTCGCCGACGCCGTGGTCGCGGGCCAGACCGCCGAGCCGCTGCTCGACGAGGTCAACGGCGGCGCGAAGGAAGACAAGTACTTCAAGGCCGGCGACGCGGTTCAGAAGAAGGCCACGGACGCCGCTTCGGACCACCTGGAGTCGGGCTACTTCAAGGCGGAAGGCAGCAAGGACTCCCTCGCGGCCAGCCTGAAGTCGGGCCTGGACCTGGAAGCCGCCGAAGACGAAGCGAAGCTGCCCGCCGTCGAAGAGAAAATGGGCCCGGAGACCGAGGAGAGCCCGGCGGACACGTCCACCGAGCCCCCGGCCGACCCCGGCGCGCCCACCGATGGCGTCGAAGGCAGCGATCCGGCCCCTCCCGACGCGCCGGTGCCGCAGGACGTCGACGCCCCGGCCCAGCCCGCGGCCCCGAACGTCCAGATGGGCGAGGGCACCGACATCGAGAAGGCCAAGGGCGACTTCAAGTCCTCGGTGCGCTCGATGCCCGCTTCGGTCAGCGGCCTGCAGACGAGCCCCGGGCCGCCCCCGGACGTCGAGCTCTCCGGCAAGTCCGACCCGCTGCGCTCCGTGCGCCAGGACGACGACACCGAGCTGAAGACCACCGACGCGCTGGCCGACGCCCAGAAGAAGATCGACGAGGGCCCCGGCCCCGAGCAGGTCCAGCCGGTCGCGCTGCTGGTCGAGCACAAGCTCGAGGTGCCCAAGACCGAGGGCGTCGGGGGCATGCCCGCCATCCCGAAGGCGGCCGAGTTCGACGCGATGGCCTCCATCAAGTCGGACATCAAGGCGAAGACCGACGAGATCAGCGAGGCGCAGCTCAAGGGCTCCGTGCAGCAGGCGCAGGCCAAGCTCGACGACGCGCAGGCGGACCGGAAGAAGGACCACGCCAAGGCGGTCGACAAGGCCCAGGCCGAGAACAAGAAGCTCATCGAGAAGGCCAACAAGGACCAGGGCAAGGAAGTCGCGAAGGCGCGCAAGGACATCGAGAAGAAGCGCGGCGACACGAAGAAGGCCCAGGACCGCGAGGTCAGCAAGGTCAACAAGCAGAGCGACCGCGAGCAGGCGAAGCTCAACGCCAAGATCGACAAGCGCGTCGCGGCGGACGAGAAGAAGATCGCCGCCGAGTTCGAGGGCGCGGAGAAGAAGGCCGGCAAGGAGAAGTCCGCCGCCGAGAAGGACGCCGCGAAGAAGAAGGCGGATGCCGAGGCCGAAGCGGCCAACGACTCCTGGTGGAGCCGGGCCGTCTCAGCCGTCACCTCGGCCTTTGACGCCATCGCCGGCGCCCTGACCGCGATCCTCGACACCGTCGTCTCCGTGGTGAACACCATCGTCGAGGCGGCCAAGAACGCGGCGAACGCGCTCATCGACGCGGCCGTGAAGTTCGTCTCCGCCGCGCTGGAGGCCTACGGCGAGCTCCTCAAGGGCCTCGTGTCCGGACTGCTCGGCGACATCTTCCCCGGCCTGGCCGCGGCCTTGAACGAGTTCATCGACTCGGCCGTGGACCTCGCGAAGCAGGCCGTCGCGGCCGTGGGTGAGGCCCTGAAGAAGGGCATCTCGGCCCTGCTCGACTTCGTCGCCGGTGCGCTCAACGCCATCGTCGCGGCCTACAAGGCGGCCATCGAGGCGGCGCTCGCGCTGGCCCAAGCCGTGCTGACCGGGGACTGGTCAGCGCTCGGCAGGATGATCCTCGAGGGGGTCCTCAAGCTCGCCGGCATCTCCCCCGCCGCCTTCTGGGCCGTGATGGACCAGGCGATGGGCTCCATCGACACCATCGTCGAAGACCCCGGCGGCTTCGTCGGCAACGTCATCGACGCGGCGTCGGGCGGCTTCAGCCAGTTCGGCAGCAACATCCTCACCCACCTGAAGAACGGCTTCTTCGAGTGGATCGTGGGCCCGCTCGGCGAGATGGGCGTGACCCTGCCGTCGAGCTGGGACCTCAAGGGGATCTTCGGGCTCGTGACCCAGGTGCTCGGCCTGACGAAGGACGGCATCAAGAAGGTCGTCACCGAGGAGCTGGGCGAGGCCGCGGGCAGCATCTTCGACTACGTCTGGCGCTACGTCGGCGCGCTGCTCGATGGCGGCCTCGAGGGGCTCTGGGAGGAGGTCAAGAACGACCTCAACAGCCTCTACTCGACGGTCATCGACGGCATCAAGAGCTGGCTGGTCGAGACGATCATCAAGCAGGCGGTGCTGAAGCTCGCGACGATGTTCAACCCGGTCGGCGCGCTGCTCAACGCGGTGATGACCGTGTGGAACGTCATCTCCTTCCTCAAGGACCAGATGTCGCGGATCTTCGCGGTCATCCAGAGCGTCGTGAGCACCATCGCGCAGATCGCCGCGGGCAACACCCAGCCCGCGAAGGACGGGGTCGAGAAGGCGCTCGCGTCGCTCATCCCCATCGCCATCGACCTGCTCGCGAAGCTCCTGGGCCTCGGCGGGATCACCAAGAAGGTCAAGGAGGTCATCGACGGCGTGCAGGAGAAGGTGCAGGGCGCCATCCGCTCGCTGGTCAAGCGGGTCAAGGGCATGTTCGCCGGCCGCACCGAGAAGGACGAGACCTTCGAGCCCATCGAGGAGCCCGCGGCGGTCAAGGAGCCCTTCGACGTCCAGGTCGGCAACGACACCGAGGCCCACAACATCAGCTTCGAGAAGAAGGGCGAGGGCTTCGACGTCATGGTCGCCAGCACGCTGCGCCCCATCGAGGAGCAGGTGGCGCCCGGCGGCGAGCTGCACGGCACGCCCGCCGAGATGCGCGCGAAGGCGGTGACCGAGGCCGGCAAGGCCAAGAAGCTCAAGAACGAGTCCACGGTGCTGCGCAAGGCCTACAACAAGGAGGGCAAGGTCGACGAGGCCAAGAGGGACGCCTACCTGGCCCTGAACGCGGAGGCGCGCGACGCCCTGCGCAAGGTCTCGTACCTGTTGATGGGCGCGGGCGTGGAGTTCCCGTCGCCGGTGCTCGGCGAGCACACCGTGAAGGACCCGAAGCCCCTCTCCGAGCTCCCGGACAAGCAGGCCCGCGAGTCCCACCACCTGCCGCCCAACGCCTCGGGCAAGGCCCTGTACGACGATCTGAGCAAGCTCGCGACGGGCTACGCGGGCGCCTCGGATCCCGACTACAAGCTGGCCGGCGAGGCCATCAAGACGAAGCTCGGGCCCGCCATCTCGGACGACGGCGGCGGCATGAGCGCGATCCTGGTGCACCGGGAGACGCACCGGCTCTCGAAGAAGGCCTTCCACCGCGCGTCCATGGCGGACGAGGTCGAGGTCGCCATCAACCAGATCCGTGAGCTCTTCGGGGCCGAGCGAGGCGAGCTGCTCGAGCGGGTCACGGTCCGGATCAAGAGCGGCAAGATCTCCACCAACCCCGGCATGGAGCAGTGGAAGCAGACCCTCCTGGACGCGGAGGAGCTCGCCGGCGGTTCCCACGAGGTCGAGGACGAGGTCGACTTCCCGGAGGAGGTCCGCATCTGCGAGAAGGGCTGCGAGCGCGTCGATGCGGAGCAGGCCAGGGCCTTGAAGAGGATCCCCACCGACCTGCTGCAGCGCAAGGTCGAGATCTACTACAACTCGGCCCTGGAGCAAGGCGTCGCCGCCGTCGTCGCGGCGCTGGCGAACAGCAAGTTCGACGGGCCCGCCGACAAGCACCCGGGCGTCGGCACCCTGAAGGGCCACGCCGACACCAACCCTGTTTGGATGCGCCTGCGTACGGCCATGGCCGGTTGAGACCCCGGTGTCCCTGACTGACTTCGATCCGGACCTGTCCGGAGAGCTGCGCCAGGTGACGGGCGTGGCCTTCGGCTGGGAAGACGACGAGCGCCAGGAGCAGCTGGAAGAAGCCCTCAGCGAGGCCGCGCTGCTCGGCGTCTGCGGGATCGGGTCCGGTGGATCCGGGGTCGGCTACGGGGTGCTCGTGCGGCCGGGCGATGCCTCATCCCTGGTGCAGATCGAGGGCGGCACGCTGCGCACGCTGTCCGCGACAGAGGCGGGGCGGCTGCCCTGGCTGCTCTACAACGCGTACCTGTCGCCCTCGGCCACGCGCTGGGGCACCGCGTCCCAGGACTGGTCGCGCATGCTGCCGGACCTGGAGGCGGTGGCCGAAGACCTGGGAGGCGACACCGACCTGCCGGGGCTCGGCGGGATGCTGCAAGGCCCCGAGCTGCGGCGCCTCCTGGACTCCGGGCGCGGACTGCAGGAGCCCCGGACCCTGCTGGAGCGGCTGGACCCGTCGCCGGAGTTCGCAGCCCTGACCGATTACTTCCTGGCCCTCAAGGACGGAGGCCCCGCAGTCCCCGCCCCCGAGCTCGGCGCCTTCCGCCCCGGCGCGGCCCTGCTCGGCTTCGC
Organism: Deltaproteobacteria bacterium; assembly: GCA_029261955.1. Classification (GTDB taxonomy): domain Bacteria; phylum Myxococcota_A; class UBA796; order UBA9615; family UBA9615; genus CALCXL01. The sequence continues at coordinate 9,324 of JAJDAI010000886.1, forward strand.
GGTCGCCCGAGAAGCAGACGACGCCCTCGCCTCCGAAGCCGCCCGGATCGCCCTGTCGACCCGCGCCGGCCTGGACCACGAGGTGCTCTGGATGCACGCCGTGCGCCTCTACGGCTGGGCCCTCGGCCCGCTGGACGTCACGAAGGACGACGCCGCCCGCTGGCTCGCCGAGCACGACCCGGGAGATTCGCCCGCAGACCGCGCCATCGCCGCCTGGGCCGCCGAGCCCGCCTACGCCGGATCAGCGCACGCCGAGGCCGCGCGCCTTCTGAGCACCGAAGACCCCGCCCAGGCCCTGGAGCACTTCGCCTCCGCCGCCTGGTTCGCAGCCCGCCAGGGAGGCGACACGAAGGCCATCGCCGACGAGGTCGTGAGCTTCGCCGAGGCCCAGGGCTGGACCGACATCGCGACGCTCACCCGCGGTCTCTAGAGGCTCCAGACCCTCACGATCCGGTCGGACACGTCGAGGGTCGCCAGCAGGCCCAATGCACGATGAAACGCGGGCCCCTGCCACAGGTTCCGAACGGGGTCCGTCGCTGGGAGCTGGGCCACCACCTCGCCCGCGTCCAGGTCGAAGAGCTCCGCTGCCAGCTTCGAGGTCGAGCAGGCCACGATCCCCTCGAAGGCCGTCACGCCGCAGGGCTCACCGTCGGCGACGAAGAGCCGCTCGACCTCGGGGCCCGTCCAGCGCATCACCCGCCGGTCCGCGCCCGCCGAGCAGCTGATCACCGCGCCCCGGCTCCAGCAGACCCCGCCCACGGGCAGCTTGTGGGCCTCGTGCCGCCCTGCCGCGTCGAGGCCCGCGCCAGTCCAGGCGGCCACGGTCCCGTCGTGAGATCCGCTGGCCAGACCGCGCGGACCCCAGGCCAACGAGACCACCGGCGCGCCGTGCCCGCGCAGCACGGTCTCCAGCTCGCCTGCGCGCCAGACCAGGATCGAATCGTCGCCGCAGCCGGCCGCGATGCGCTGCCCGTCGGGGGACACCGCCGCGCACCAGATCCGCCCGAGCTCGCCGGGCAGGGGGATCGCCTCTCCGGTCGACACGACCAGACGAAATGCGGCCTCGGCGGCCGGCGCGACGAACAACCACGACCCGTCGGGGGCCCAAGCCAGGGCCAGGGTCGCCGCGTTGACCAGCGGCTCGCCCTCCCCCTCCAGCCCCCAGGTCACGACCTCGCCGTCGGCCCGCGCGACCGCCAACAGCGGCTCCGTGGGGTGCCACGCCATCCGCACCACGGGCGCGCCCGAGCCGACGAGGCTGCCGGCAGGCTCCAGGCGGAGGCGGTCTTTGGACATGGATGAGGTCCCCCGAGCCGGGGCAGAGCGCCGCGGGCTGCGTGCTAGCTTGCCGGCGTGGCGTCCCCGGTGAAAGTCGATGGCCTGCTGTTGGGCAGCGGAGTCCGCCTCGAACGCAACGTGCGGGCGCTGCTGCGGGCCTCCTTGCGCTCAGAACCGGGCAACCAGCAGATCGACGGCGCGAGCTGGCTCGGCTGGGTCTGGCACAGCCTCGACGGGGACCCCCTGGCCGATGAGCTGCTCGGGTTGATCGAACGCGTGGCGAACCCGCAGGAGCTCGCCCGCTTCCGCGCCGCCGTCGACCGCGCGCGCGGCGCCTCCTTCTCGGGCGCGGCGCTCATCGAAGCGGCCCTCGGCCGGCCCGACCCCGCGACGCAGGACCACCTCGACGCCCTGATCGCCGAGGCCGAAGGGCAGGACGGCGCGGCGGCGGATCTGGGCGTGGAGCTCTGCCAGCTCGCCGAGCAGCACCCCGATCCCGAGGCCCTCGCCGCCTCGGTCCTGGGCCTGCTCGTCGAAGGCGAGCCCTGGCAGCGCGCCGCGGTGCTCGGCTTCCTCGTCCTGACCCCCGATCTGCCTGGAACCGACGTGCTCTGCGGCCTCTTCGGTCCGCTCAGCGAGGCGCTCATCGGCGAGCCGAACCCCTTCGACAGCGAGGACGGCGGCGACCTCTCCGACCTGCTGCTCGCGGTGCTCGCCGAGCGCTTCGGCACCCCCGGCGGCGAGCGGGCGCGCTGGCTGCTTCGGCACGAAGCGCTGAGGCCCGGCCGCGCCGGCCTCGTGATCGGGCACCTCCGCGACAGCGACGCCGACTGGATCGCGGAGCGCGCCGCCGACCTGGTCCGCTCCGAGCCCCTGCTGGAGGCCGAGCTGGGGCCCGCCGCCCCCGCGTCCGCCCTCGATGCGGTGCGCGCCGGCGCCGAACCCGTGACCCGCGCCCGCCTGCTGCGTACCGCCGCGCTCCGGCTGGACACCGCCCGCCCCGAGCAGGCCTCCCTCGCCTCGCACCTGCTGGAAGAGGCCCGCGCCCTGGACGGCGCCCAGGCCTGAGCCCAGACAGGCATCCTGAGGCCACCGGGACCGCCAGCAACCGCGGGAGGCCCGCCGCGTCTACAATTCCGCAGACCGGCACCCGGCCGGCTCGGGAGACTCCATGCGTCGAGCGTTCATCATCCTCGCGGCCCTCGCCCTGGCGGCCGCGTTCGTGCTGCCCACGACCCTGTCCGCGCAGGACCTGGGCCCGGTCGTCACCGGCGGCACGCAGCCCTGGCGGAACCTGACCGGCACGGTCACCTCGGGCCAGACGATCGATCTGATGACGGTGCCAGAGGACCGCGTCTTCATCCTGACCGGCGGCTGCGTCCAGAACGGCACCAACGCCCAGGAGATCGACCTGCGCACCGGCCCCTCGGGCGTGACGGTCGTCGACGGCAGCACCACCGTGCTGCTGTGCAACCCGGGCAGCGGCAACACCCCGCTCTTCGCCGCGGGCAAGGCGCACGTGGTCTTCGACCCCAACACCACCATCCAGCTGTCCGCTGGACCGACGCTCGGCTTCACCGCGGCGTACTACTTCGAAGGCTACCTGGCGCACCCCTGATGACGCGTCGCTGGGTCCTCGCGGCGCTGCTGGCGCTGCTGGTCGGTTGCCGAGCAGACCCGCCGACGGGCCTGCTGGTGACGATCCTGCCGCCTGCCCCGACCGAGGCCGACACGCTCCAGGCCGTGAACCTGCAGGAGGCGGTGGCGCCCTCGGGCGCGCCGGTGACCTACAGCTACCAGTGGTTCAAGGACGGCGTAGTCCAGGAGGCCCTCGAAGGCCCCACGGTCTCGTCGGTCGCGACCCTGCCCAACGAGATCTGGCGCGTCGTCGTCATCCCCACGGCCGACGAGGTCGATGGGCTCGCGGTGCTCCAGGAGGTCTTCATCCAGCCGCTGCTGCTGGAGGACGCGGACGCCGACGGCTACGACGTCAGCGAAGACTGCGACGACGACGACCCGGAGATCAACCCGGGCGCGGACGAGGACTGCAACGGCGAAGACGACGACTGCGACGGCGACACCGACGAGGGCTTCGACGAGGACGGCGACGGGGTCACGTCCTGCGACGGCGACTGCGACGACGGCGACCCCGGCGTGGGCCCCTTCGGCGACGAGGAGTGCAACGGCGTCGATGACGACTGCGTCGGCGGCCCCGACTTCGACGAGGCCGGCGAGACCGACGTGGACGGCGACGGCTTCCTGTCCTGCGAGGAGTGCGACGACACGGACGAGTCCCTGACGCCGGCCGACCTCGACGGCGACGGCTGGTCCACCTGCGACGGGGACTGCGACGACGACGACGCGGCGCTCTTCCCCGCGGACGAGGACGGCGACGGCTTCACGCTCTGCGATGGCGACTGCGACGACGACGACGACGACCTCACCCCGGTGGACGGCGACGGCGATGGCGTGTCCTCCTGCGACGGCGACTGCAACGACACCGACGCCGCGGTCTTCCCGCTGGCCCAGGAGACCTGCGACGGCCGGGACGAGGACTGCGACGCGCTCATCGACCAGGGCTTCGACGCGGACGCGGACGGCTTCACGCCCTGCGGCGCCGACGGCATCTTCGGCACCGCGGACGACGACTGCGACGACGGCGACCCGCTGATCTCCCCGCAGGACTTCGACGGCGACGGCTTCTCGGTCTGCACCGGCGACTGCAACGACGTCGACGAGCTGCTCGGGCCCTTCGACGGCGACGGCGACGGGGTCGAGGGCTGCGACGGCGACTGCGACGACACCAACTCGGGCATCCGGCCGGGGCAGGTCGAGTTCTGCGACGGCATCGACGCGGACTGCGACGGCGTCATCGACGAGGGCTTCGACAGCGACGGCGACGGCGTCACGATCTGCGGCCCCGACGGGCTCACATCGACGGCCGACGACGACTGCGACGACGAGGACGTCACCCTCTTCCCGGGCAACATCGAGTCCTGCGACGAGCTCGACAACGACTGCGACCCGGCGACCGAGGCCCCCGGCGGCGAGACCGACATCGACGGCGACCTGGTCATCGGCTGCGAGGACTGCGACGACGCAGACCCCAACACCTTCCCGGGCGCGACCCCCATCTGCGACGGCGTGACCGACAACGACTGCGACGGCTTCCTGGAGGTGGACGACGTCGACGCGGACGGCGACGGCTGGACGCCCTGCGGCGGCGACTGCAACGACCTGGACTCGTCCCAGCACCCCGAGGCGGTGGAGATCGGCGACAGCATCGACCAGGACTGCGACGGCATCATCGACGAGGGCACCCCCGTCTACGACGACGACGGCGACGGGCTCAGCGAGCAGGACGGCGACTGCAACGACGACGACGACCAGATCTTCCCGGGCGCCCCCGAGCTCTGCGACGGCGTGCCGGACAACGACTGCGACGGCATCCTGGACGTGCTCGACACGGACGGCGACGGCGACGGCGTCACCCTCTGCCAGGGGGACTGCGACGACGACGAGCCGGCCGCCTACCCGGGCAACAGCGAGGTCTGCAACGACGGCATCGACAACGACTGCGACGGCGTCGACCAGGACTGCTCCGACCTCGACCAGGACGGGGACGGCTTCACGCCCAACCAGGGCGACTGCGACGACGACGACCCCGACGCCTTCCCCGGCGCGCCCGAGATCCCCGACGGGATCGACCAGGACTGCGATGGCCACGAGGACGGCCCCGACGCCTGGGTCCAGCTCGCCTCCTCCGGCTTGCCGGCGCTGACCGGCGCGGCCGGCGTCTGGGACCCCGTGCACGAGCGCATCCTGGTGGTCGGCGGGCGCACGCAGCACGACCTGAGCGCCGAGGTCTGGGCGGTCGATCCGGTGGACGGCACGGCGACCGAGCTCGTGCCCGCAGGCCCGACCCCCGAGGCCCGCTACGGCCACGCGGTCACCATCGACACCCAGCGCGAGCGCCTGCTGATGCTCGGCGGCCAGGGCCACCACCAGCTCTTCGACGACGTCTGGGAGCTGGACCTGAGCACCGAGGACGGCACCTGGTCGCAGCTGGCGCCCAGCGGGGGAAGCCTCGCGCCCCGCATGGGCCTGCGCGTGGCCTACGACGAGGGCGGTGACCGGGTCGTCATCTTCGGCGGGCGCGGCTTCAACGAGCTGTACGGCGACCTCACGAGCCTCGACTTCACGCTCAGCTCCCACGGGATCTGGCTGGACCTGCTGCCCACGGGCGACCTGCCCGCGGAGCGCGCAGCCTTCGGCGCAGCCTGGGACCCGGACACGCGACGCTGGTTCATCGGCGGCGGCCTGTCCTTCTACGAGTCCGCCGAGGACCTCTACGTCTGGGACGCGACCGACGGGCCCGTGGGCTCCTGGACCGCCCTGGAGCCCACGCAGGGCGTGCCCGATGGCGTCGTCGCGCCGGCCTGGACCTGGGACCCGGTGGCCACCCGCCTGGTCCAGGTGGGCGGGCGCACCTTCCACGACCTGCTGCTGGACCCGCAGTCGGTGCGCTTCGCCGACGGGCTGCCCGGGGCCTTCTTCACCCTGAACCCGCCGACCCCCTCGCCCGTGGCGCGCACGGCCGCGGTCCTGGTCTTCGACCCGCTGGGGAACTCGGCGTGGTTGATCGGCGGAAGCAGCTGGTACGACCTGCCGAGCGGCAGCTGGCGCCTGGACTTCTGAGGGCCGCTCAGGGCCCGTAGGCCTCGGTGTCCGGCTGGAAGGACTCGATGGTCGCACCCTTCTTCGCGCCGACCCCCACGGCCAGGGTGATCAGCCCGCCCACGCCGCCCACGCCGCCGGCGATGGCGGCCCCGACCCACATGCGCTCGACCTCGTCCTCCTTGGCCTGCCAGGCGTCGTAGGACTCGCCGAGGGAGCCGACCGACGCCGTGCCCAGGCCATCGAGGTAGGAGGTCTGCAGCGCGCTGGCGTCCGCCTGCCCCTTCGCCGCGATGCCCACGAAGATGACGCTCGTGACGAGGCCGGCGATGGCCAGC
>JAJDAI010000887.1 GCA_029261955.1 Deltaproteobacteria bacterium
GCTGCTGGTGGTCAACGCCGCCACGACGGGAGGCTCCAAGTAGAGCAGGGACACCGCAAGAAGCACCCCAAGCTTCCCGACGTACCGGGGGACGACCTCTGGAAGCTGCTTCCGCACCCACGTCCTCAACCAGCCCATCACCCCACCCCCCGACCTACGGCCAAACGCGGCCCATGAGCTGGCCGACGCGCTCCGAATCACCTTCGACGACATCTCGGATCCCCTTCCAGACCGATTGCGAATCGACCGAGTTCGTGTTGCCCGTCTTCTCGGCTCGCACCTCGCGCTTGACCTTCCAGCTGTCGAGATCGACATCCGTCCCGTCAGCCAGCTTGACCTTGCCCGTCACCCCAGTCTTCTCAAGATCTGGGCGGGTGAATACCGCTTTCACGCGGTCGAAGAACGCTTGAGAGAGGCTCAGCTTCCCCCGGGGCGCGGGCTTCAGCAGGATCTCGATCTCCTGCAGGTTCATCAGCTCCTCGGCATCTGGCGCTGTCAGCATTCCGAGGTGGTCGCCGTCAGCGATGTGCCCAAAGTCCACAGGCACCCGGACCTTCAGCCGCCGGATGGAGAGCCCGTCTGCGGCGATCTGGTCCCAGACGCCCTCGTTCAGCAGCGGCGAGATGTCCAACTCGCGCTTCCCCCCGAGGATCAAGTAAATGTGGTTAGCAAGGCTCTCGGCGCGCGGCGCCAGGTGGTTGAACTCCATCGCAAGCAGACCCTCGCATCGGCTCAAGGGCACATCCTGCTGGGAGCCAAGCTGGCTGACGTCCCACCACACAAAGTGAGCCACGTCACGCAGGCCCTTGCTGTCGTCCGCGAGCTGAAGCGGCGCGTCTGCGTCCGCTTTGCCCTCGAGTGGGAAGTCTGTAAATCGGGTCTTGAAGATCCGCCCGAATACGCGCGCTGGGGTCCGCCCCGACCGGACTGCTCGCACTTCGACGGCGATGACGTAGTCACCGTCCTGGTCCAGCGCGCGAGCACGGCACTCACCATTTGGGACGGAGTATGGAAGGGCCCGCAGGTCCTTCCATAGTTGAAGTGGTGTCGTCACCGGCTCCCCGTCTCCGTTGAGCAACCGTGTCGTGTAGAGGTAGACGTTTCGCTTGATCCTGGTGGCCATCCTGAGCCCCCTTTCGCGACTCATCGTACGTCCGCGGCGAGCTCCACATTGCCGCCGACCCGGGACGATTCCCGTCCCACGCAGGGTCCGTATGAGTCCAGCGACGGCTTCATGGCCACTCCGCCTGCACCGATTGCGCCGAGGTCCTTCAGCATCCGGCGGACGACCACGGCCACACGGACGATCGCCTTCTGCGGCTACTGCACCTTCGCCAAGTCGCATGAGCGCGCGTCCTGAGCGGACAGCTCCGCCACCACGGACTTGGCGGTCAAGTCGAGGCGGCGTTTGCCGGCCCTCTTGCGCTTCGCGCCCCCGGGCGGGAGCGGCTTCTTGCCCCTTCCGGCGACGACCCACACGCGTGGCTCGCGCGGCAAGGATGCTATGCGCGGTGCTTCCGCAGATCAACTGACTCACCTCTGCTCGGGGGGGGAGCCCGCGATTCGCGCGCGGCATCGTGAGATGCTTCCGAAGCCCCGGACGTCATCGCGTCAACGAAGACTGTTGAGACGCGTTGGGTAGCGGGTGGGCCTCCAACGACTCCCGAGCGGACTCGGCCGAGTTGCGCCTTCCGAAGAACACGATCTCGATCAGCGACGCCGTCGGGTGCCTGGGCAGGAGGCGGCGGCTCGCTGCGTGTGCTTCGTCTGGCACCCGAAGCTAGCCTTTCGTCTAGGTCTCAACTTACTGATCTTCTTTGGATTCGCGGCTTGAGAGACCGCCTGCGCACCGCTACGTTCCCGGCCTGCTGGCGGGCGTGTCTTCCGCCAGGGGGAGGCGCATGAGAATCAAGAACATCAACGGCACGTCGCAGATGACGTGCAAGTGTGGCTCGTGGCTGAGTCATTGGAAGACGTACGGGGGCAACTCGAACGTTAGGTACTGCGCGGCCAGCACCTGCATCAACACGGATCTGGTGGGCGCTCACGTCCAGAAGGCCAACAGCACCGATCAGGGCTGGTACATCGCGCCGCTGTGCAAAGCCCACAACAACCACACTGGCACGCTGGAAGTGAGCTGCACCCTGGTCCTCGCCAACAAGTCAAAGACCTGCGGCTGACGCAGTAGAACACGCCCAGCCGGTGAGAGGTGGAGCGGTGGCACCGGCTGAAAAGATGCAAGACGCAGAAGCTGGTCTGCGTACTGGAGACGACCGCAAGTGCCCACCGCTCCTGGATCAAAGCTGCCGAAGGCCCTAGGAGCCCCAGAACTCCCTGGATCGGTGCGGGTGCCGGACGATGCCGAGGACGACGCCGATGTACCTTCGGAGGATGCTCGCGCCGGTCAGTCCCGCGAGGACCGCCTCTTCGCGCCAGACTCGGGCCCAGGGCCCGAGTCCAGAGTCGCTGTCGCGCCGGAGCGGGGCGGTGGGAGAGACGGTGAGGACGGTGAGCCGCCAGTGGAGCCGGCTAGGGAGTCGCCCCCCGTTCGACTGGCCGCCGAGCTGGGCCAATTGTTGGGCCGACTGGAGAAGCAGGCACTCATCCTGGTCGTTCCGGTAGTGCTCACCTTGGGGGCTCCCCTTGCGAACGCCGGCTCTGATGAGCCCCTGAAACCCGCGGCGCCGACGATCGCATGCTTCCTCATCCTGCTCTCCGCCCAGCAGCTCCGGCTCCCCACAGAGGATGCAGGAGCCCGCCCGCCAGATGCCCTCACCGTGCTCCTCCACGTGGTCACAATCTCGATTTGTGGAGCCTTCCTGGGCGCCCACCAGTTCAAGTCGCTGCCCTACGACTCGCTCTACGCGAGCCTCGGGATGATCACGGTCTGGATCGCCGCAGTCGTCCTCGATTGGACCATCCCCCGGCGCTGGGCACGTCAGCTGGAGCGGGTCTTTTCTCGACGCAAGCAGCGCCGCGAGGGGGCTGGAACGACCAAAGAAG
>JAJDAI010000888.1 GCA_029261955.1 Deltaproteobacteria bacterium
CGCGCGCGCTGGGCAACCGCTCCATCCTCGTGAGGCCCGACGACAAGTCCGTCAACGACTGGCTCAACGAGCGGCTGGACCGCAGCGAGTACATGCCCTTCGCGCCCATGTCCCTCGCCTCGCACGGGGAGCAGCTCTACGACCGCATCGACACCGTGCGGCCCTGCCTGCCCTTCATGACCGTCGCGGTGCCCTGCCGGAAGCCCGACGATCCCACGCACGCCGGCGTCATCCACGTCGACGGCACGGCGCGGCCGCAGCTGCTCACGAAGAAGGGCAACCCCGGCATGCACGCCATCCTGCAGGGCTTCTACGAGCGCACGGGCATCCCGTCCCTCGTGAACACGAGCTTCAACCGCCACGGCGAGCCCATCGTGAACTCGCCCGACGACGCCCTGGACACCTGGGCGGGGGCCGAGCTGGACGCGCTGATCCTCGGGCCCTTCCTGGTGACGCGATGATCCTCGGCCTCTGCGACGGCCACGACTCCGGGGCCGCGCTCGTGGACGGGGACGGCCGGCTGGTCTTTGCCGTCAGCGAGGAGCGGCTCAGCCGACGCAAGCGGCAGCAGGGCTTTCCCGAGCTCGCCGTGCAGGCCTGCCTGGACTTCGCGGGGCCCGGGGCGATCGACGAGGTCGCCGTGGCCGAGCTCGCGCGCCTGCCCATGCGGCTGCTGGATGGGATCTACCGGCGGGGCAGCTCCGATCAGGGCGCGCTGAGTCGGCGCGCCCGGGGCGTGGCGGCCTGGTCGTCCTGGTCTGCGTCGCGGGCCCCCCAGATCGAGGAGGCGGGATCCCGGACCGTGCTCGCGAGGCGGCTGCGGGCCCTGGGCCTCGACCTGCCCATCCAGCTGGTCGACCACCACCTCTGCCACGCGCGCTCGGCCGCCGCGGGCATGGGGGACGGCCTGGTCCTGACGCTGGACGCCTTCGGGGACGGGCTCTGCGCGACGGTCTACCGATCCGAGGGTGGGACCCTGCGGCGCCTCGAATCCGCGCCCGCCCCCCACTCCCCCGCCCTGCTCTACGCCCAGGTCACCCAGCTGCTCGGCTACGGGGAAGGCGACGAGGGCAAGGTCGTGGCGCGGGCGGCGCAGGGCGATCCCGAGCGCCTGGCCGCGGACTTCGAGCGCGCCCTGTCCTGGGAGGACACGGGCTTTCGCCTGGGTCTGCCCGCTCCCGAGCTCCGCGCCCTGGTCGAGCGCTCCGCGCCCGAGGACATCTGCGCAGCGCTCCAGGCGCGGGTCCAGGCCGTCGTCACGACCTGGGCCGGCGAGGTCATCACCCGGCACGGAGGCACCGAGCTCGGGCTCGCGGGCGGGCTCTTCGCGAACGTCGCCATCAACCGGCGCATGATCCACACCGCCGCCCGGCGCGGGGTGAAGCGGGTCTTCGTCTTCCCGGCCATGGGCGACGCGGGGCTCTGCGCGGGCGCGGCCTGGGAGGCGGCCCAGAAACGCGGCATCCGTCCCTCCTTCGACGACGCGCGGATCGGCCCCCTGCCCGGCCCGCTGCCGGAAGGCTGCTCGCTCGTCGACGGCCCCGAGTCCGCGGCCGAGTCCCTGCTCGCGGGCGAGGTCGTGGCCCGCTGCGCCGGCCGCCTGGAGTTCGGTCCCCGCGCCCTCGGCTCGCGCTCGCTGCTGCTCCTGCCCGACTCCCCGGAGCGCGGGCTCGCCCTGAACCGGGCCCTCGACCGGGACCCCGTCATGCCCTTCGGCCCGCTGATGACCGAGGAGGCGGCCCCCGAGCTGCTGCCCCACTGGAGCCCGCGCTCCCAGCCCATGACCCGCTGCATGACGGTGGCCCTGCCCGCCTCGGACCGGCTCAAGGAGCTGGCCCCCGCCGCGGTGCACCGCGACGGCACCGCCCGCGCCCAGGTCCTGCGCCGCGAGGACGATCCCGCCCTGCACGCGATGCTCCAGCGCCTGCCCGGCGAGGTCTGCATCAACACCAGCCTCAACCGGCACGGAGAGCCGATCGTCGCCACCGCAGCCGAAGCCCTGGTCGTCGCGCGGGCAGCCGGCGCCCGCCTGTGGTGGAATCCCGAAGACTCCCGGGAGGCGAGGACCCCATGAACCTGCTGCTCACGCTCTTCATCGCGCTGCTCATCGCGGGCGAGTTCCGCACACGCCGCCCCGACGGCCGCCTCATCGAGCGCATGCACCCCTACCGACGGCTGATGCAATTCATCATGCCGTCGCGCACCGAGTCGCTCGTCTACTTCGAGACGAAGGTCCGCGCGGAGGCCCTGGAGGACTACCTGGGCGAGGCGGGCCCGGCCTTTGGCGCCAACGTCACGCACGCGGCCGTCGCGGCGGTGATGGCCGGGCTGGCGAAGACCCCGCAGCTCAACCGCTTCGCGCAGGGGCGGCGGCTCTACCAGCGCAACGAGCGCTGGATCACCTTCGCCGCCAAGCGCACCAAGGGCGACGCGAAGTCGGCCCTGGCCGAGGTGAAGCTCAAGGGCCTCGACGGGGAGACCTTCGCGCAGCTCTGCCGGCGCATCAACGACCAGGTGGACGTGGAGCGCTCCGGCGTCGCGACGTCGGCGGACCGGCAGTTCGAGCTCTTCAACGCCCTGCCCCGCCCGGTGCTGCGCGCGGCGGCGGCGATCATGAAGCGCCTGGACTACTACAACGCCCTGCCCGGCTCCTTCATCGACGACGACGGCATGTACACCTCCGTCTTCATCGCGAACCTGGGCAGCCTCGGCATGTCCGCCGCCTTCCACCACCTCTACGAGTGGGGAAACTGCCCGCTCTTCATGATGGTGGGCGCGATCGAGGACGAGCCGGTGGTCGTCGAGGGGGAGCTCGAGGTCGGTCGGGTCATGACGATCCGCTGGACCTACGACGAGCGCATCGCAGACGGCCTGACCGCGCGGCACGGCATCGACCGGGTGGTCGAGATCCTGGAGGAGCCCCGGCTCCTCTTCGGCTGCCTCGGCGAGGACGACGCCGTCCCGCTCGATGGCGGCCAGGCCCTGCCCCGGCCCGCGGTCGAGGCCGGCATGAGCAAGGCGAAGACCCAAACCGCCGATCCCATGGACTGGTAGCCGGTCCGGTCCACCGCGCTGCACCCTGGCCGATGTCGGGGCACGTTCCTGCGCCCCTGATAGCCTCCAGCCGCACCCCCGATCCGCCCGACGCGGAGCCCGGGGCCGGCCAACCCGCCGGCGGCACCGCCACCGCCCGCCCAACCTGCCGAGAGAACCGCATGCCACTCATCACCTGGGGCCCTGAGCTCGAAATCGGGGTCGACATCATCGACCGCCAGCATCAGGGCTGGGTCAACCTGCTGAACGAGCTCGACGTCGCGCTCGTCGAGGGCCGAGGGCTGGAGCAGGTCGGCAAGACCCTCAACGAGCTCATCGACTACACCCACGCCCACTTCCGCACCGAAGAGGGCCTCATGGCGAAGGCCGACTACGAGGACCTGCCGATGCACCGGCGGGAGCACCGCGTCTTCACCGATCAGATCGAGATCTTCCGCGACCGCGTCGAGCTCGGCCAGATGGCCTTGAGCCTCGAGGTCATGCAGTTCATGCGTGGCTGGCTGGTGACCCACATCACGGGCTCGGACCGCGGCTACATCTCAGCCTTCGAGGCCGCGGGCCAGGGCTAGAGCAGGGATCGAGCCGCAGCCGGTCGGCGGCGGCTCTTCAACAAGTCTGGGGTCGCTCTTCCGCTTCGAGCGGGGGGGCGGCTTCGACGATCGCGGGCTTCGGATCGGAGCCGCACACGCGGGGTCGGTGCGACGCGGGGAGCGCGCCGCACCGACCGCGTTCGTGGCTACAGGTCGGACGAGGCGCGGGGCTGCGCGACGATGCCGCC
>JAJDAI010000889.1 GCA_029261955.1 Deltaproteobacteria bacterium
GCAGGCGTCGAGTCGCTACTTGAACATGCGCCTGCTGCAGGAGCACAAGAAGCAGAGCCTGCTCGACGCCGCCGCGTAGTCAGTCGGTCAGCGGGCGCCGCTCAGGGGGAGCGCCCGCTGGCCGACCGCCAACGCTCGAAGCCCCGATGAAGGAGAGAGAATCGAAGAAGAGCCTTGCCAAATCAAAGTGCAGAACTTGCGCGACACGACCCGAATTCGCGACGACTTTGTTGTGTCCCGCAAGCACAGGCAGGGGTCGGTTTTTCTTTTCTTGCGAAAGTGCACGACAGCATTGGGTACTCAGCACCAATACGTACTTTGCGCACGCAGGCCGCCTTGACACATACCCGTAACGGGTGTCGGATCGCGGATGTCAGAGCACTCCGCTCCGATCGCAGAAAAGGGGTGGGGAACCCCGCGATCGAAGGGCACAGGGGATGGAGGCAACGTGCTGCTGAAGATCATCCATGACGCGCACGCGAAGATCGCGGTGCTGATCGCGCTGGCGCTCCTCGCGACCGGCTGTCCGGACGGCAGCCCCTTCGAAGCAGAGGTGCCCGCAGAGCCGGATCCGGCCGACGACGACGACGCCACGGACGTCCCGGCGGACGACGACGACTCGACCCCGGACAGCACGGACGACGACGACGCGGCCGACGACGACGACGCCACAGCCGACGACGACGACGCGGTCGCCAACCAGGCCCCCGACGCCCCCGTGCTCTCGATCGCGCCGGCGAACCCGCTGACCCTGGACGATCTCTCCCTGCTCTTCCAGACGCACTCCGAAGACCCCGACGGCGACCCCGTCACCTACAGCATCCAGTGGATGCGCGACGCCAGCCCGGTCGCGTCCCTCGGGGGCGACGAGATGACGCCCTCCGACCAGACCACCAAGGGCGAGATCTGGCGGGCGGAGGTCGTCGCATCGGACGGCACGCTGAGCTCCGACGTGGCCTTCGCCGAGGTGGTGATCGGCAACAGCCCGCCGGTCATCGAGGAGGTCCTGATCTCGCCTTCGCTCGTGCAGTCCGACGGCGACGCGTCCTGCGCGGCCACCTGGTCTGACCCCGACGGCGACGACGCGGTGGTCGAGCTGAGCTGGACCGTGGACGGCATCGACCCCGGCGTCACCACCGACCTGATCACGAACGAGGTCTTCGAGCGCGAGGACGAGCTGATCTGCTTCGCCCTGGTCACCGACGACGACGGCGCCGCCTCCGAAGGCGAAGCCGATGCCAGCGTCGTGGCCAACACCCCCCCAGGCCCGCCCGAGGTCCAGATCGACCAGCCGTCCAACGACGTGGAGATCGACCTGCTCTGCGAGGTCGCCGTGCCGAGCGTCGACTTCGAAGGCGACGAGGTCGAGTACAGCTACCAATGGCTGCTCGACGGCCAGCCCACCGCCTACACCGACGCCGTGCTGCCAGCCAGCGCCACCGACTTCAGCCAGAACTGGTCCTGCGTCGCGACGCCCTTCGACGGCTTCGACGCCGGCACGCCCTCGGCCCCCTACGGCCTGACGACCTGCGACGGCGCGGTCTACTACGAGGACAACGACGGGGATGGCTACGGCGACCCGATCGCCAACCTCACCTCCTGCGTGCAGCCCCCGGACACCTCGACCCTGCCGCACGACTGCGACGACGACGACGAACAGATCTTCCCCGAAGCGGGCGACACCGTCGGCGACGGCATCGACCAGGACTGCGACGGGCGAGACTGCGAAGCGGGCAGCGACGGCACGACCTACTGGGCCGCCTGCGGCATGGAGGCCGACTGGACCACCGCGCAGGACCTGTGCGTCTACGCCGGGCTCATGTACGACGGCCTGGCCCGCGTCACGAGCGAAGCCGAGCTGCTCTTCCTGAGCGAGCTGGTGGCCGCAGCCGAGTTCGACGACTTCGGCGGCCTGTGGCTCGGCCTCAGCGACAGCGCGACCGAAGGCGACTGGCTCTGGTGGGACGACAGTCCCGCGATCTGGACCGCCTGGACGCCCGAAGGCCCCGCGGACGACAGCGGCGACGAAGACTGCGGCCAGCTGCTGCTGACCGGCGACCAGGCGGGCTCCTGGACGGCCTCGGACTGCAACGACAGCCAGTCGCTCGACGCGGGCTTCACCGGCTACGTCTGCGAGATGCGCTGAGCCTCAGGCGAGCTCGCTGCGCCAGTCCGCGATCGGCTCGATCCCGACCCCCTCCGCCCAGGCGGCCGTCCTCCTGAGATCCAGCCGGCTGTCCGCTGGCCGGGCCGCCCGCAGCCGCGGCGCGGGCGTGGCGACGAGGGGCCGATCGGCCTGACCCAGCGCAGCGAGAAGCTCCCCCGCCCACTGCTCCCGGCTGGCCGTCGGGCCGCCGCCAGCGTGGAGAATCCGGGGTACGTCGCCCGTGCGCAACCTCCGCGCGACCGCCAGCAGCCAGGCCGCGAGCCCGGGCGCCCAGGTCGGCCGGCTCGCCTGCCCCGCCCAGACCTGCACCGGGCCGTCGCCGTCCAGCTGGCCCCGCACGAAGTCCGGGAAGCCGGTGATCCCGGGCCCGAAGAGCCACGACACCCGCGCCACCGTGCCGCCCGCGTGCAGCACGCCGAACTCCCCCGCCGCCTTGCTCAGGCCGTAGGTCTGCACCGGGCAGCGCTCGTCCTCCTCGGCGTAGGGCCCCTGCCGGCCCCCGAAGACGTAGTCGGTGGACACGTGCAGCAGCGGCACCCCGCGCGCCGCGCAGGCCTGGGCGAGGCGCGCAGGGCCCGCCGCGTTGACGGCCTGGGC
>JAJDAI010000890.1 GCA_029261955.1 Deltaproteobacteria bacterium
GCTGGGTGATCGCGTTGACGCCCATGATCGGGATGTTGAGCCGAGCCAGCAGCATCGCGAACTGGCGCCCCTCCTTCGAGTGGATCCGGCTCTGCACCGTCAACCGACGCCACTCCGCCGCGCTGAGCTCGTCGTTGCCGATCGCGCGCAGCGTGTGCTGGGAGATGGTGAGCGGCTTGGGGAAACAGCCGACCCTGCCGTCGGGATGCAGGACGGTCATGTCGTCGGACAGGAACCGGGCTCCCCGCTCACGCACCATCCGCAGCACCGTGCCGGTCTTGCCGGTGTCGGTCTCCGCCGAGATCCTCCAGCGCATGGCGACGGTCACGGCCGGCTGGCGCATGCGGGTGGACAGCAACTCGCTGTCGACCGGCGAGCCCATCGCCGAGACCAGCCTCACCAACGAGATCGACCTGCGCTGGGTCCAGATCCTGGGCAAGACGACCCGGCTCACCGGCCTGCTGAACGGCGCCGTCCTGGTCTGCGGCGAGCAGCTGGGCTGCAACGCGAGCCCCTACCGCTACGTGCCCTCGGTGCACGGCGGGGATGTGCTCTGGACCCTGCGCGAGAAGCACCCGACGCGGCGCATCCGCGGCGCCGCCGCCCTGCGCTTGAGCCAGGCCCTGGGCAACGTCGCGGCGCTGCACGTGGGCTACCGCTACTACGCCGACACCTGGGACGTGCAGGCGCACACCGCCGACCTGAGCGTGGCCATCGCCCTGTTCGGCGAGCGGCTGATCCTGCGCCCCAAGGGCCGCTTCACCTGGCAGAGCGCCGCGTCCTTCTGGTCGCCCGGCATCGGCCAGGCCGTCGCGGAGTTCCGCACCGCCGACCGCGAGTTGAGCGGGCTGTGGAACGTCACCGCGGGCGCCACGGCCGAGCTCGCCTTCTTCGCCGTGGGCCAGGCGCGCCGCCTCGCTCCGACGCTCCGGGTACAACACACCTGGTATCGCTACCCGAACTACGAGGCGCTGCCTGCGCGCAACGCCTGGCTCATCGGTGGAGGGCTCGATGCGGAGTTCTGATTTCCTGGTCCTGCCCTTGCTCGCCCTGCTCCTCGGCTGCCCGGGGACCGACGACGACGACGACACCACCCCCTTCGACTGCAGCCTCGGCGTGTGGAACGAGGACGGCTCCTGGGAGGACCTGGACGGGGCCGACGTCGAGCTGATCTTCGGCTTCCAGGGCTTCCTCTGGATCTCGGTGCAGGTCGAGGCGGACGCCGGCGGACCCGACTTCGCCAACATCCTCTTCAGCGCCGAGGTGGGCGACGACGATCCCTTCGGCGGCAGCGTGCCCAACGTGCCCTTCACCGCGCAGGACGGCGCGCGGCGCAGCGACGAGGTCCAGGTCCGCCTCGACAACGACGAGGGCCCGGAGCCCTTCATCGGCGAGACCCTGCACCTCGCCATCCGCGGCCGCGCCGGCGCCCGGGAGTGCACGGCCGAGGCCGACATGACCCTGCGCGACGACGACCCCTGCCTGCACACCGACGACGAGCCCGTCTGCCCCGACGACGACGACTCGGCCGACGACGACGACTCGGGCCGCTGATGCGCTGGATCCTGCTGCTGCTGCTCGCGGGCTGCTCCACCCCTTGGCAGGCCGAGCACCTGGAGCCCTACCCGAACCCCTTCGGGCCCGCCGACGTGGGCTGGGCGCCGCAGCCGAACCGGGACAACCCCCAGGAGATCGCGGTCGTGGGCCACCGGGCCTTCGTGACCCTGCCGGGCAGCCCCGACGAGCCGGGCTCGCAGATCGCGGTGATCAACCTGAACACGGGAGGCGTGAGCCGCATCGGCGTCGGGCGCTCCCCGACCGGCATCGCCGCGCACCCGAACGGGCGCTTCGTCTTCGTCGCCAACCGCTTCAGCAACTACATCTCCGTTGTGGACGTCGGCCTCCAGACCGAGATCCAGCGGCTGCCGAGCGACTTCTACGCCACCGAGCTGGCCTTCAGCCCCGATGGGCGCGAGCTGTGGATCACCAACCGCTGGCGCGACGCCGTCGCGGTCTGGCAGCTGCGCGAGGTGGGCAGGGGCTTCGAGGTCACGGACCGCTTCGAGCCCGGCGTCCCCGTCGGCACCAACCCGCGCGACCTGGCGATGTCGGAGCACGGCACGACCGTGGCCGTGGCGTCCATCACGGGCCTGACCGTCTCCGTCATCGACCGCGCCTCGCGGACCGAGCTGCACCGCCTCGACCTCGGGGCGCCGGCCAACGACGTGCTCTTCGTGGGCGAGCACCTCATCGTCGCCACGACCTCCGCCTCGACCCACCACCACGCCTTCGCGGGGCCCGACACGGACGGAGACGGACGCCCCGGCGACGGCACCCCCAACATCAACTTCGCCGACCTCCAGAACGAGCTGGCCGTCTACAACCTGGCCACCGGCGAGCTGCTGCACCGCTACACCTCGGACACGATCTGCTGCCGCGACTACCGCGACGTGGACCCCGGGGACGCCGCCCGCCTCGGCGAGCTGCTGCCGCCCGAGGACACCTGGATCGTCGGCGGCTCCCTGCCGGAGCAGCTGACCTGGGCCCACGGGCGGATCTGGCTGAGCTACTCGGCGTCCAACGAGCTGCAGTCCTTCACGATCGATCCCGAGGACGGCGCCCTGAGCCCGGGCCCGGTCCTCGACTCGGGTGGCCACAACCCGCACGCGATCGTCGGGACCGAGGACGGGCTGCTCGTCACGCACCGCCTGGGCGAGACGGTGGGGGTCTTCGACTCGGCCGGGGCCTTCGACCGGTCCATCCCGGTAGGCGACCTCAGCGGGGGCGCCTTCCCCGCGACGGACGCGGAGATCGGCGAGCTCTTCAACTTCGTCACCGCCCCCTTCACGGTCGACGGGGACGGCAGCTGCACGCACTGCCACCGCGAGGGAGGCAACATCGACAAGGCCTTCTCGATGCCGCTGACCCGCCGCGTGGGCGTGGGGCTGCGCCAGACGATGGCCTACCGCGGCGCGGCGGACAGCCGGCCCTGGTTCTTCGAGTCGGGCATGGACGAGACGAACTTCGTGCCCGTGATGAACGAGCTCTCGCGCATCGAGAACTTCTGCTGCTCGGACTACACGCTGTGGCCGAGCGGGCCGCCGGCGGGCTGCTCGGAGAACCCGCCGCCCGAGTGCTTCGACGAAGCGAACCCGGGCTCGATCGACGGCGCAGTCGCCACGAGGCCCTACGAATTCGCGCCGGACCGCCCCACGCTCGAGCCCACCCGCGACGCCTTCTACGAGGCCCGCATCGAGTCCCTCATCGGCCGCTCCGAGTCCTACGGCGACGGGCTCTTCTGGGAGGACCCGGTCACGGGCACGAAACGCGCGCTCGACCTGGACTTCGACGGCATCACCCGCGCTCTGGGCCTCTTCCTGCTCCAGGAGCCGAACCTGCTGCCCAACCCCAACGAGGCGGACCGCGGCTCGGTCCGGCGGGGCGAGGCCATCTTCAACAGCGGCGCCACCGGCTGCGTGGCCTGCCACCCGGCACCCTCCTTCTCACTCTCGACGACCACACGCGGCGACGCGGGCCTGCCCCTCGTGATGCGCCCCGTCGTCACCCCGCTGCGGGCCGAGGACGGCACGAACCTCGACCTGTTCGCGCAGGGCTTCGTGGACCTCTTCCCCGCCGTCGAGCAGGACGACTGCGAGGACGTCTGCGGCGCCGACTGCGAGGACAACCCCAGTGTCTGCGACGACCTGCGCGACGTCGCCTTTGGGGTCACCCCGCTGCGCGGCATCTGGGACCGCGCCGATGGCATGCTGCACCACGGTCGGGCCCGCGGACTGCGCGAGGTCCTCTGCACCCCCGGCCACCCCGCCCTGCTTCCGGGTGAGGTGGGCTTCAACGAGGTGGACGGCATCCCGGACAGCCACGGCGGCACCAGCCACCTGAGCCCCGCGGAGATCGACGACCTCATCGCGTTCCTGGAGACCCTTTGAGGCTGCTGCTGGTTCCCCTGCTGCTCCTGGCCACCGCCCAGCCGGAGTTCGTGCGGCGTGGGCACCCGGTCATGTCGACCTGGGTGGACCTGCTGCTGCCCGCCGACTCGGCCGGAGCCGCGGACGCGGTCTTCACGATCTTCGACGAGGCCGGCGAGCAGCTGAGCGAGTGGAAGGACAGCTCCCCGCTGTCCGCCGTCAACCGCAAGGCCGGCGAGCCCGTCCGGGTGCCTGCGGACCTGCTGGCCCTGGCGCAGCGCGGCGTCGAGCTGGGCGCGGCGACGGACGGCGCCTTCGACATCACCTGGGCCGCGCTCTGGGGGGTCTGGGACTTCCGGGCGAAGACGCCGGCCGTGCCCGACTCCAAGCTGATCGAGGAGCGGCGCGCGCGGGTGGACTACCGCAAGGTCGTCGTCGACGCCTCGGCCGGCACCCTCGCCATCGCCCCCGGGCAGACCGTCGGGCTGGGCGGCATCGCGAAGGGCTGGACCCTGGACAAGGCCGCGGGCGAGCTGCGCGCCCGGGGCATCAGCGACTTCCTGCTGACCGCGGGCGGCCAGGTCGTGGCAGGCGGATCGAAGGGTGGCGCGCCCTGGCGGGTGGGGATCCGCGACCCCCGCGGCGCGGCGGACGACTTCTTCGCCATCGTGTCGGTGAAGGACCTGTCGGTGTCGACGTCGGGCGACTACGAGCGCTGCTTCGTGGCGGACGGCCTGCTCTACCACCACATCCTCGACCCCCGCACCGGCCGCCCCGCGCGGGGCCTGCGCAGCGTCACGGTGGTCTCGCCCGACGCGACGGTGGCGGACGCCTTGTCCACCGCGCTGTTCGTGATGGGCCCGGAGCGGGCGAAGGCGCTGGTCACCTCCCGAAGCGACGTCGAGGCCGTGCTCGTGCTGGACGACGGCAGCTGGTGGAAGAGTCCCGGCCTGAGCGGCTTCCAGCTGGCCCACGAGCCGAAGCCTGAGGGCGCTCTGCCAGACGGAGCCTGCAGAAGTCCCCAGGACCCGAACTAGCCTCTTGTCGGCCGACGATCCGCGGGTCAATCTGAAGGAGGGACGACGAGGGGTGTGTGGCTGGTGAGGGTTCCGTGGTTCAGTACCGCGTGTACGCCGATTTCAACTGTCCTTTCTGCTTCGCGCTCGACCAGCGCTTGAAGCGATGCGCCGGCGCGTTCGACATCGAGTGGAGGCCCATCGAGCACGCGCCCGCGGTGTCCGCGGCCACCTGCGACGTGTTCGAGCAGGCCGAGCTGGCCTCGGAAGTCTTCACGGTCCGGCACCGCGCCCCCGGTCTGGGCATTCGCCTGCCGCGCAGCCGGCCGAACACGGCGCTGGCCAACACGACCTACGCCTCGGTCTCGGCCGCGCAGCCGGAGCGGGCCGAGGACCTGAAGACCGCGCTCTACGAGGCGCTCTGGATCCACGGGCAGGACCTCTCGGATCCCGCGATCGTGAGCGGGATCCTGTCGAAGCTCGGGCTCAGCCTGGGCGACGCCGGGCAGGGCGACCGCCTGGCGCGGTGGCAGAACGAGTGGGAGCAGGGCCCCTACGACCGGCGCATCCCCACCATCGCCGCCACGGACGGACGGACCCTGCTCGGGCTGAGCGCGCCGCGGCAGATCGAGGACTTCCTGGCCGGGCGGAGCGGCACGGTGCACGCCACGGGCGTCTGCGAGTTCGTGCCCCGCCAGATCCTGCTCGTGGTCGGGGACCCAGCGCCCGCCTGGCCGCTGATCGAGCGCTTCACGGGCCAGTGCGACGTGCGGGTGGCGGTCGACACCGACGACGCGATCACCCAGCTGCGAAGCCGCGAAGCCGAGGTCGTGCTGCTGGTCGGCCCGGCGGCTCGGCCCAGCAGCCGGCTCGCGGAAGCCGCCGCGCGCGCCAGCACCGCCCTGCTCGTCATCGACAGCCAGCCCTCCGGCGAGAGCGCGCACGCGGCGCTGGAGGCCGGAGCGTCCGACTGGATCGAAGCCAGCGCCCCCCCGGCGCTCTTCGAAGCCCGCTTGCGGGTGCACCTCGAAGCCAGGCGCCAGCTGGACCTGCTGCACCGCCAGGTCAGCCTGGACTCGCTGACCCAGGTGCCCGGCCGGCGTGAGTTCGAGCGCCTCATGGAGTTGGAGTGGCAGCGGGGAAGCCGGTCCAAGCTGCCCCTGAGCGTGCTCGTCATCGACGTGGACGCCTTCGGGGCCTTCAACGAGAGCTACGGCCACGACCGCGGCGACGCCTGCCTGCGCG
>JAJDAI010000090.1 GCA_029261955.1 Deltaproteobacteria bacterium
CTCTCGCTGGAGCGCATCGAGCAGAACCTCTTCCACGGCCAGAGCCAGGACCTCGGCTGGGGCCAGGTCTTCGGCGGGCAGGTGCTGGGTCAGGCGCTCAGCGCGGCGGCCCAGACCGCGCCGGCGGAGCGGCAGGTGCACTCGGTGCACGCCTACTTCCTGCGGCCCGGCAACCCGAAGATGCCCATCGTCTACACGGTCGACCCCATCCGGGACGGCCGCAGCTTCACGACCCGCCGGGTGGTCGCGATGCAGGCGGACAAGGCGATCTTCAACCTGTCGGCCTCCTTCCACGTAGCGGAGGAGGGCCTGAATCACGGCGATCCCATGCCCGAGGCCCCGGACCCCGACGGGCTGCTCAACGCCGAGCAGCTGGCGCAGGACTGGGCGAAGGCCCTCCCCTCGCCCTGGCGCGAGAAGGCGATGGCCGAGCGGCCCATCGAGATCCGCCCCGTCGATCCCTTCAGCCCCATCGCCCCGCCGGTGCGGGAGCCCACCCGGCTGGCCTGGTTCCGAGCCCACGACGTGCTGCCCGAGGACCCGGCGGTGCACCACTACCTGCTGGCCTACGCGAGCGACTTCCACTTCCTCACGACGGCGCTCCAGCCGCACGGCAAGACCTGGATCTCGGGCGATCTGCAGCTCGCTTCGCTGGACCACTCGATGTGGTTCCACCGGCCCTTCCGCTTCGACGACTGGCTGCTCTACGCGGTCGACTCGCCGGCCGCCTCGGCGGCGCGGGGGCTGGTGCGGGGTCGCTTCTTCGATCGGGCCGGGCGCCTGGTGGCGTCGACGGCGCAAGAGGGCTTGATGCGGCAGCGCTGAGCGCGCGCGCTCAGTCCAGCGCCACAGCCAGCGGCAGGCACACCTCGAAGGTGGAGCCGTGGCCCGGCGTCGAGTCCACCCCGATCTTGCCGCCGTGTCCGCGCACGATGCGGTCGACGATCGACAGGCCGAGGCCGGTGCTCACCTCACCGCCCGTGGGCTGCCCTTCCCCGCGCTCGAAGGGCTCGAAGATGCGAAGCACCTCGTGGGGGTGCAGACCCGGGCCCTCGTCCTGGACCTGGAGGCAGGCGCTGCCGTCCTCCTCGATGAGGCTGACGCGGACCGAGCGGTCGCGCGGCGAGTACTTGATGGCGTTGCCTACGAGGTTCTGCACGACCTGGCGGATCTTCGTCCCGTCCACCTCGGCGAGGGGGAAGAAGGCGGGCACCTCGACCTTGAGGGAGATGCTCTTGCGGCGCGCGGCCGGGGCCATGAGCTCGCAGGCGGACAGGATCAGGGCCGGGAGCTCCACCTCCTCCCGATCGAGGTGCAGCGTGCCGCCCTCGCGAGAGAACTCGAGCAGGTCGTCCACCAGCGCGCTCATGTACTCGACCGACTCGATGACCTTGGTGAGAAGCCGGCCCTGCTCGCCCGACACGGGTCCGCAGATGCCGTCGAGGATCAGGTCCAGCGACGCGAAGGTGATCTGGAGCGGGTTGCGCAGATCGTGAGCGGCGACGCCGAGGGCCCGGTTGCGCTCGTCGCCGACGCGCTGGAGCTCCTGGTTGGTCACCACGAGGGTCTCGTTGGTCTCGCGGACCTGGGCCTCCGCCGCGGCGCGCCGGGTGACGTCGCGCAGCACCGCCACGACGAAGTCCCCGTGCGGGGCGAGCCGCACGTCGGCGGGGAACAGGGTGCCGTTCCGGTGGCGGGCCTGGATGCCGCGGGAGTCCCGCATGTCGCGCTTGGTGCCCGACTCGAAGAAGGCGTGCACGAGGGCGCCGTGCGCGTGCCGGGCGCTCGCGGGCAGGAGCACCTCGAGCGACTGACCGCTCAGCTCGTCCGCAGGCCAGCCGAGCACCGCCTCGATGGCGCCTGTGGCCTCGTGGATCACGCCGTCGCGGCCCACCACGAGGATCGCATCGGGCACGTGCTCGAGCAGCGCGCTCGCTGCGGTTTCGTCTGACATCGAGCCACCCCTCCCTTCAGCGGATTCCCGGGACCACTCTAAGGCCCCACCTTGATCGCGATCAATAGGGCTTGCGAGCGAATTCGCTCGCTGGGCGGCCGTGTCCGGGGAGGAACAGGGGGGCGTGTCCAGCAGGACACAACGGGGGGTTGGATCCTCGCCAAGTAGCTGAAATTTCGCGAGATCGATCGGTGGCACGCCGTTGGCAATCACCAGGGCCGCAACCCCGCAGCCCCCTGGAGTTCCCCGATGCTTCGTTTCACCTTCACGCTGGCTTTCCTGCTCGCGAGCACCGCCCAGGCTGGGATCGTCTTTCCCGACCTGCCGGCCCCCAGCGGCGTCGACGCCACCTCCATCCCCGATCCGACGCCGCTGACCCTCGTCAGCCAGATCGTCGACGTCGACATCATCGACCAGGTCGCCCGGACGACGCTGGTCCAGGTCTTCCGCAACGACCAGCCCTACGCGGTGGAGGGCACCTACGTGCTGCCGCTCAGCGAGCAGGCCTCGGTCCAGGAGTACGCCTTCTGGGTCGACGGGCACCGCGTCGTCTCCCGCATCGAAGCGAAGGCGCAGGCTGAGAAGAGCTTCGAGGGCGCGAAGGCCCGCGGCGAGAACGCCTCGCTGCTCGAGTACAAGGACTCGGACTCGTTCACGGCCCGCTTCACGGAGCTGGCGCCGGGCGAGACGCGCCGCTTTGAGGTCACCTACTCGGAGCTGCTGCCCTACGAGGACGGCCTCGTCCGCTACAGCCACCCCATGGACTACGCGACCCTGGGCCTGCCGGCCCCGCAGGAGGTCGCCGTCAACGTGTCCATCGAGGACAGCAAGCCCATCACGTCCGTCGGGTCGCCCACCTTCCCGCAGATGACGACGGCGTCGAAGGGCTCGGCGAAGACCGGCTCCCTGCGGATGCGGGGCAGCGTGCCCGACGCCGACTTCGAGCTGGAGTACCGGGTCGAGTCGAGCGACTTCGGTCTGGCCTTCCGCACCTTCTCCGACGGAGACGAGGAGGGCTTCTTCGTGGCCATGGTCGCGCCGAAGGAGGAGACCACCAGCTCCGAGATCGTCCGCAAGGACGTGGCCTTCGTCTTCGACGTCAGCGGCTCGATGAGCGGCACGAAGATCGACCAGGCCCGCCAGGCGCTCAAGGGCTGCCTGAACCTGATGAACCCGGGCGACGGGGTCTACCTGGTCGCCTTCAACGACGGACTGAACCCCTGGTCCAACGACCGCGAGGTGCTGGACGAGTCGATTCGGGCCAGCGCCTCGAGCTTCGCGGACGGGCTGAAGGCCGGCGGCGGCACCAACATCCGCAACGCCGTGCTGCTCGCGCTGGACGAGCTGAAGGACAGCGAGCGGCCCACGGCCATCGTCTTCCTGACGGACGGCCTGGGCGAGAACCCCGTCGACGTCACCCTCGAGGACATCGAGGCGGCCAACCCCGGGCGCCGGACCCGCATCTTCGCCTTCGGCGTGGGTGAGGACGTCAACCACAGCTTCCTGGAGCGACTCGGCCGCGAGAACCGCGGTGGCTTCACGGGCATCCACGGGGGCGTCGCCATCGACCAGGCGGTCGCCGAGTTCTACAGCTCCATCAGCAAGCCGGTCCTGACCGACCTGGACATCGACTTCGGTGCCGTGGTCGCCAACCGCACCTACCCCTCGGTCACGCCCGACGTCTACCAGGGTCAGCGCCTCGTGATGGTCGGCCGCTACCGCGGGCACGGACCGACGACGCTGACCGTCAGCGGCCAGATCGGCGATGAGGCGAAGCAGCTGGAGCTGCCCATCACCTTCCCCGAGCGCGACACCGAGCACCCCTGGGTCGCGCGGCTGTGGGCCCGTCGCCGCGCCGAGTACCTGCTCAGCCAGATCC
>JAJDAI010000891.1 GCA_029261955.1 Deltaproteobacteria bacterium
CGCGTCGGGCAGCTCGGCCTCCTGGGCCGCGATCCCGGCGTCCGAGAGCGCGCGCAGGTGCGCAGGCAGGTCAGCGCGCTCCTCGGGCCGCGGGTGGATCTGCGCCAGCGCGGCGGGGGCGAAGGTCCGTCCGAAGACCGAGGCGACCTTCGCCGTGAGGCCGTGGCGTGGATCCAGGTCGTCGAGGCGGCTGGTGAGCACGCCCTGCAGGCTGTCCGGCAGGTCGACCTCCAGGCCGCCGTCAGCGAGCTCGCAGCCCTGGTCCGTGAGCCGGATCCGCCCCGACTCCAGCAGCGCGTAGCTGAGCTCCTCGGCGTAGAAGGGGTTGCCTTCGGCGCGCTCGGTGATGGCGTTCGAGATGGACTGGGGCAGGCTCTGGACCTTCAGCTGGCTGCAGACCAGCTCCTCGATCTGGCCGTCGTCCAGTGGATCCAGCACCCGGTGGTCGCAGTCGGGCCGCCCGAGCAGCTCGGTGAGCTCCGGCGGCGCCCCCTCGCCCATGGGCCGGGTGAGCAGCACGATCAGCACCCGCTCCACGTCGCGCGCGACGGCGCCCAGGAAGGCCCAGGAGGTCGGGTCCATCCAGTGCACGTCTTCCAGGAGGATGAGCTGGGGGTGCTGCGCCGCCTCGTCCTGGAGCAGCGCCGCCAGGAGCTCGCCCAGCGCGTCCGCGCGGCGGGTGCCCCGCATCTGCTGCGTCCACTCGTTGGGCTTCAGTCCGATGGGCAGCAGGACGCTGAGCAAGGGGATCCAGGAGGCGAGGTGCTCCTGCTCGCGCATCCGCTGTCGGACGTGCTGGGCCAGGGCCTCGCCGTCCCGCGGTCCTTCGACGTCCAGCAGCTCCGAGAAGATCTGCCGCCAGGGGTGCCAGGCGTCCGAGCGGGTCGTGGGCTCCGACGCGCCCAGCAGGGGGGGGACGAAGCGCCCGAGCGCCTCGCCGTGCAGCCACGCCCCGAGCAGGGACTTGCCGATCCCGGGGCCCCCCTCGATCACGATGACTCCCTTGCGTCCCTCCTCCTCCAGCTGATCCAGGCGCCGGGTCAGCAGCTCCTGCTCCGCCGCGCGGCCGACGACCTGCACCGGGCTGAGCCCGCCCGTGCCGAGCGTCTCGATGCCCATCGCCACGGTGGAGGCCTCCTCGCTGACCGGGCTGCGGCGCTCCAACGCGGGGGAGAAGGTCCGGCTGACCAGACGGCCGCCGCGCACCGGCTCCACCCGCCCCGTCAGCAGGACCTCGTGGCGGCTGGAGAGGTCGCGCTCGCCCACGGGGCGCGCGACCCGCACCGGGTCCTTCGACCCCTCCAGCTGTGCGGGCTGCATGTCCTCGTAGGTCAGCCGCTCCACCGACTCGCGCACCGTGCGCTCGCCGCAGAGCACCTCGTCGCGTGCGTGCCTCGCCAGGCCTTCGGCGAGGTTCACCGAGGCGCCGACCACCGTGTAGTCCTGCCGCCGCGGCGAGCCCTGCGCGCCGCAGAACGCGCGGGCGGTGGTCACCCCGATGCCGAAGGCCAGCCGCTCGGTCTGGCAGTGTTCCGCCACCCCGCGCGCCGTGCGCACTGCGCGGACCGGGTCGTCCTCGTGCGCGCGCGGGGGGAACCCGTAGACCAGCACCAGGGTCGTGCCGTCCTCGCCGGTGACCAGCCTGTTCAGTGTGCCGCCGTGCCGCTCCAGCAGCTCCAGCACCCGCACGACGAGCTGTTGGAGTGTGGCGCGGTGGGCGCGCTGGGAGCCGTCGAGGTCGCGCAGGTGGACGGTCGCCGCCGAGACCGTGCGCAGCTCCGCCAGCCAGCCGCCCTGGTCGGCGTCGATGCGGCTGAGCACCGCGTCGGGCAGGTAGCGGCGCAGGGTCGCCGCGTCCGCACTGGGGGGCGGGCTGGGGCAGGGGAGCGGCGCGGGTCCCCTCGCGCGCGAGAGGAGCCAGCCGGCCGGGCTGGTCTGCAGCTCGAAGTGGGGCTCGAGCAGGCGGGGGGCCTCGTCGACGAGCAGGATCTCGCCCGCTCGGGCTGCGCGCTTCGCCCGGGAGGCGCCCACCAGGGCCGGGCCGGCGGCGAGCCAGGCCCGGCGCCGGCCACGCCCCCTCAGGTCGAGCAGCACGCAATGGCCCAGGCCCAGTCCGCTGCGGAGCTGCACCTTGGTGCCCGCGAGCGGGGGCAGGGCGTCGATGGCGTCGCGGCAGGCGATGGCGCAGTGGGCTGCGGCTGCGGCGGCGGCCCGGGTCGAGCGCTGGGCAGAGCAGGGCCAGGCCGCCTGGATCGCGTCGCCCGTGAAGGCGAGGATCTCGCCGTCCGCGTCGAGGATCAGGTCGATGAGCGGGCCAAAGACCTGCTCGACGATGCCCGTGAGCTGCTCCGTCCCCCTCGGTCCCCGCTCGGCCAGGCGCTCGGCCAGCGGCGTGAATCCACAGATGTCCGTGACCAGGGTCGCGGCGTCGAAGCGGTCCTCCGGCCGGCGGGCCACGGCCTCGTCGCCCTGGGCCAGGCGGCGCACGAGCCGCGCCGGCAGGTAGGGAGCGAAGGGATCGGGTGGTGTTTCTTGCAGCGTCCTCGCCCTCCTCGATGCCCCGGCGATGGTGGGTCCAGCCTAGCCCAGCCGCGCGCGCTCGCCCCCCCCCTCGCGCGGCTGGAAGGGCCCGAGTGGCCCGGTGGACGGCCTGTCAGCCACCGTTCGCCGATGCCTCCGGGCCAGCCGTGGCGCGCCCCGCGCGAAATGGGACGGCGATCGCCCCCCGA
>JAJDAI010000892.1 GCA_029261955.1 Deltaproteobacteria bacterium
CCTCTTCGTCCTGCCCTCGGCCTTCGCCCGGGGCGGCATGGGACACGGCTTCGGCGGACACGGCTGCGACAAGGACCAGAGCGCCGAGCAGGTGCAGGCCAAGGCCGAGCGCGTGCTCGGACACGTCCTGAACCGCGTCGACGCCACCGAGGAGCAGCGCGCCGAAGCGCTGGTCCTGGTGGAGGGACTCGGCGAGCGCTTCATCGCCCACCGCGCGGAGCACTCGGACCTGCGCGCCCAGTGGCAGGAGGCCCTGACGGCCGAGACCATCGACGAGGCCCAGCTCGAGTCCCTGCGCGGCGAGCTGGTCGAGCGCATCGACGACGGCTCCGAGGAGATCCTCGGCCTGGTCGCCGACCTGGCCACCATCCTGAGCCCCGAGCAGCGCGTCGAGCTGTCGGAGACCTGGCAGCGCTGGCACTGAGTCCTCCCGGGCAAAAGGCCCCCAACGCCCGCCCCGGTGCACAAGCCCGGGGCGGGCACACCCCCTCACGCAGTAGGATCCCCCGCTCATGCCCCGCGTCCTGATCCTCGACGACGACGACCGCCTCGCCTCCATGCTCGTCCGCTACCTGGGCGAGCGCGGCGTGGAGGCCGAGATCGCGCCCGACATCGCCACCGGCCTGGCGCGGCTGCGCAGCCAGCCCCCGGACGCCCTGCTGCTGGACGTGATGCTGCCCGACGGCGACGGCTTCGACGTGCTGCGCCAGCTGCGCGGGGGGCTCGCGCCGGAGCTGCCGGTGCTGATGCTCACCGCCCGCGGGGACGCCACCGACCGCATCGTCGGCCTGGAGATGGGCGCGGACGACTACCTGCCCAAGCCCTTCGACCCCCGCGAGCTGCTGGCCCGCCTGCACGCGGTGCTGCGCCGGGCGGGGCCGAGCACCACGACCTCCCCCGACGCCCTCGTCTTCGGCCGCCTGCTGATCGACCCGGGCGCCCGCAGCGTGACCTTGGACGGCCAGGCCCGTGAGCTCACGGCCCACCAGTTCGATCTGCTGCTCGTGCTCGCCCGCGCCGCCGGCCGGGTGCTCAGTCGGGAGCAGCTGCTGGAGCAGGCCCGGGGCGACGTGCTGGGCGCCTTCGACCGCTCCATCGACGTGCACATGAGCCGCATCCGGGCGGCCATCGAGGACGACCCGAAGCGCCCCCGACGCATCAAGACGGTGCGCGGCGTGGGCTACGTCTTCGTGGCGGCGCAAGACTGATGCGCAGCCGCCTGTACCTGCGGATCTACGTCGCGTTCCTGGGGATCGCGGTGCTGTGCATGGTGACGGCGGGCTTCGCTTCGGCCCTGCTGCGCCCCGAGCGGGCGCTCCAGCCCAGCCTCCAGGCCGCGGGCCGGCTGGTGGTCGATGGACTGGACGACGCGAATCTCCAGCGCTCCCTGTCCGCCCGCGCCGAGCAGCTCGATCTGAAGCTCGCGCTCTTCGACTCCGACGGCGAGACGCTGGCCACCACCGACAAGGCGCTGCCCGGGCCTGCGAGCGGGGGCCACGGCTGGGTGCGCACCCGCCACGTCGTCGGGATGCGCCTGGAGCTCGACGACGGCCGCTGGCTGGTCGTGGCGACCCCGCAGCCTCCTCACGACGCTCACGCGCGGCACCTGGCGATCCTCGCCGCGGTGCTCGGCATGCTGGCGCTCGCCTGCTGGCCGCTGGCCCGGAGCATCACCTCGCGGGTGGAGAAGCTCCAGAAGGGCGTGGACGCCTTCGGCAACGACCTCAGCGCGCGCGTCGAGGTCTGCGGCCAGGACGAGGTCGCGCAGCTGGCCCGCAGCTTCAACACCAGCGCCGAGCGCATCGAGCAGCTGGTGCAGGGCCAGCGCCGCATGCTGGGCCACGCGTCCCACGAGCTGCGCTCCCCCCTCGCCCGCCTGCGCATGGCGCTGGGCCTGCTGGAGCAGGACGACGACACCTGGCGCGAGGCGGTCCTCAACGTCGAGGAGCTGGACACGCTGGTCGAAGACCTGCTCACCGCCGCGCGCCTGCAGGCCGGGGCCGAGCTGCGCACCTCGCCCACGGATCTCGCGGCCCTGCTCCACGAGGAGGCCGGACGGACGGGCGCCTCGGTGCAGGCCGAGGAGATCAGCATCGAAGCCGACGGCGCCCTGATCCGCCTCGCGATCCGCAACCTGCTGGAGAACGCCCAGCGGCACGCGCCCGGTCCCGTGGAGGCGTCCCTGCTGTCCGAGCCGCTGCGCATCGTCGTCGCCGACCGCGGCCCCGGCGTGCCCGAAGCGGAGCGCGCACACATCTTCGAGCCCTTCTACCAGGCCCCCGGTCACCGGGAATCCGACGGCGGCGTCGGGCTGGGTCTGGCGCTGGTGGACGAGATCGCCCGGGCGCACGGCGGCAGCATCGTCTGCACCGACCGCGAGGGCGGCGGCGCCGTGTTCACGCTGTCCCTGGCTGGCTGAGCGCCGCACGCAAAGAACGCGCTGGGCGTTGGCGTGAGGCATCCTGCGCAGCATGCGCCTGCTGATCCCGCTGCTCCTGCTCGCCACGCCGGCCTTCGCCTCGAGCGGCGGCCCCGACGCCTACGGCTACACCTGGACCGACTCGAACGAGCCCGGCGGCCCCAGCTACGACTCGAGCAGCGTGCCGGCCTCCGCCAGCATCGGCCTGTGCGGGGACGAGTGGTACACGGTCCCGCTGCTCTTCGACTTCGAGTTCTACGGGACCCTCTACAACCAGGTCGCGATGTCGGCGAACGGGGCGCTGTACCTCACCAACAGCAGCCTCAACACGCCCAACGGCGGCGACGCACAGAACGCCTGCCCCATGAGCGCGGGCACCCAGCCCCGCATCGCGGCGCTCTGGGATGACTGGTTCGCCAACGACGACTACTTCATCTGCGGCGGCTTCGAGTTCTTCATCGTGCCGACGGTCGGCTGGACCACGGTCGGCAGCTCGCCCAACCGCCAGTTCCACGTCTCCTGGGTCAGCAACCCGCACAACCTCTGCGGGGGCACCGCGACCTGGACCGTGAAGCTCTTCGAGGCCGACGGCGGCATCGAGTTCCACTACCAGGACCCCACGGTCAACGGCTCCTGCAGCCAGGGCGGCACGGCGACGGTCGGCATCTCGGACAGCAGCGTGAACAGCGGCTCGGCCCTGACCGTCGTCTGCGACACGGCGAGCTCCATCCCCTCGGGCTACGCGGTGCGCTTCGAGGCCCCCGGCGGACCGGGCTGCGCCGACGCCGACGGGGATCTCTGGGAGTCGGACGCCTGCGGGGGCACGGACTGCAACGACGCGGACCCCGACATCCACCCCTTCGCGCTCGAGCAGTGCAACGGCCTGGACGACGACTGCGACGGCAGCGTCTCCATCCCCGAGCAGGACGACGACGGCGACGGCCTCAGCCCCTGCGACGGCGACTGCGACGACGGGGACCCGGCCGTGCTGCCCGGCGCCCCCGAGCTCTGCAACGGCGTGGACGACGACTGCGACGGCAGCACCGACGAGGGCTTCGACCCCGACGGGGACGGCTGGGGCATCTGCACGCTCTACGACGACTGCTGGGAGGGCGACCCGGCCACCTACCCGGGCGCGCCCGAGATCGCGGACGGCGTCGACAACGACTGCGACGGCGACGTCGACGAAGGCACCGATCGCACCGACGACGACGGCGACGGCTTCTCCGAGCTGGCGGGCGACTGCGACGACGGGGACGACACCCTCGCGCCGGGCCTGCCCGAGCTGCTCAACGGCGACGACGACGACTGCGACGGCACGGTGGACGAAGGCACGGTCGGCTACGACGACGACGGCGACGGCTACACCGAGCTGGACGGCGACTGCCACGACGGCGACGCCGCGATCTCCCCCGCCGCGAGCGAGATCGACGCCAACGGCATCGACGACGACTGCGACGGCACCGCGGACGCCGGCGGCAGCGCCGTCGACGCGGACGGGGACGGCTTCACGGTCGAAGCCGGGGACTGCGACGACGAGAACGAGGACGTGCACCCCGCCGCGGTCGAGACCGCGAACACCCTCGACGACGACTGCGACGACGTCATCGACGAAGGCACCGACCTGCACGACGACGACGGCGACGGCTACACCGAGCTGGAGGGCGACTGCGACGACAGCTCCCCGGGCACGCACCCCGCCGCGGAGGAGACCGGCAACGGCCGCGACGACGACTGCGACGGCGCGATCGACGAGGGAACCGACGCGTTTGACGACGACGGCGACGGCTTCACCGAAGAAGCGGGCGACTGCGACGACGACGACGCGGACGTGCACCCGGGCGCAGACGAGGCCGGCAACGAGCAGGACGACGACTGCGACGGCCGCACCGACGAGGGCACGGCCGCCTACGACGACGACGGCGACGGCCTCAGCGAGGACGAGGGCGACTGCGACGACGAGGACCCCTGGAACCACCCCGATCGCAGCGAGGCCTGCGCCGACGAGCAGGACAACGACTGCGACGGCGAGGTGGACGAGGACTGCGAGGTCGTCCTGCCGGCCGCCACCAACGACGACGGCTGCGCGGCCTCGCTCGGCGGACGGGGCGTCTCCCTGCTCGCGCTCTTGCCCCTGCTGGCCCTGCGCCGCCGCCGGCTCCTGCCCCTGCTCGCGCTGGCGATCCTGGCCGGCTGCAGCGACGTCAGCGTCTCACGAGGGCTGGGCGACCTGGAGGTGACGCCTTCGGTGCTCGATCTCGGCGCGGCGGCCCCGGGCTCGACGGTGGAGCTGGAGCTGTCCCTCGACAACGTCGGCACCGCGGGCCTGTCCATCGCCAGCGTCACGGTGCAGACGGGGGACTCCGCCCTCTTCGCGGTGATCGCGGACACGCCCATCGAGCTCGAGCGGGGCCAGGGCGCCGTGGTGACGATCACCTACAGCCCCGAGCTGGCTGGACTGCACGAGGCCGAGCTGGTGGTCAACAGCGACACCGGCGACCAGCTCCAGGTGCCCGTGCGCGGACGCAGCGCCGACCCGACCCTCAGCCTCTGGCCGCTGCTCATAGACTTCGGCGAGGAGGCCGGCAGCGAGGGCGTCACCCTGCGCAACGACTCCGCGGTGCCGACCACGATCTCGGCGCTGCAGCTCGACGACGCCGCCTTCTCCGTGGAGCTGCCGCCCACGGCCGACGAGCTGCCCCTCGTCCTCCCGGCGGGCGGGGTGCTCGCGCTGCAGATCTCCTTCGACCCCGGCGACGGGGAGCCGGCCGAGACCGAGCTGCGCGTCGTCAGCGACGCCCCCCAGTCCCCCTTCCTGCAGGTCCAGCTGCTCGGCAACCTGGCCTGCGGATCGGCCGCGACCGCAGCGGAAGACAACGACGGCGACGGCCTCTCCCCCTGCGGCGGCGACTGCGACGACGACGACCCCTCCGTCTGGGCCGGCGCGCCGGAGTTCCTGGACGGAAAGGACAACGACTGCGACGGCGACATCGACGAGGGCACCGTCGGCTACGACGACGACGGCGACGGCGTCACCGAGCTCGACGGGGACTGCGACGACACCAACCCCGCGACCTACCCCGGCGCCACCGAAGAGCTCGACGGCCTCGACAACGACTGCGACGGCACCGTGGACGACGGCACGCCGTTCCTGGACGACGACGGCGACGGCTTCAGCGACCTGGGCGGCGACTGCGACGACGAGGACCCCACCGTGCACCCCGCCGCGGTGGAGACGGCCAACGGCGACGACGACGACTGCGACGGGGACCTCGACGAGGGCACCGCCGTCTACGACGACGACGGCGACGGGGTCACCGAGCTGGATGGGGACTGCCACGACGGCGACGCCGACGTCTTCCCCGGCGCCGCAGAGCAGGCCAACGGCCGCGACGACGACTGCGACGACGACATCGACGAGGGCACCGCCTGGGGCGACGACGACGGGGACGGCTTCAACGAGGCGGGCGGGGACTGCGTCGACGCGGACGCAGCGGTGAACCCCGCCGCGGAGGAGCTGATCGG
>JAJDAI010000893.1 GCA_029261955.1 Deltaproteobacteria bacterium
GCGACGGCGGACGACGACGACTCGGCGGCCGCCGTCGACGAGATCTTCGGCAACGGCATCGACGACGACCAGGACGGCGTGATCGACGAGTTCACGTTCAGCCACGTCGCCAACAACGTGATCATCCCCAGCTGCTCCTGCCACAGCGCGGGCGCCGGCGGCTGGTCCCACAACAGCGACGCCGCGACGCTCTACGCCGCTTGGGTGGGCGTGTCCGCGGGCCAGGCCTCGGCGCTCAGCCGCATCGAGCCCAGCTCGTCGGCCGACAGCTACGTCATCCACAAGCTGAACGGCACCCAGGCCTCCGTGAGCGGCTCGGGCCTGCAGATGCCGCGCAACATGCCGGCCCTCGACGCCGCGGACATCCTGGGCATCACCCGTTGGGTCGACGCGGGCGCCGCGAACGACTGAGTGGCTTCGGGCCCGGCTGGCTCCTCCGCGAGGACTCAGTCGGGCTCGGCCAGTCGCGCCTCGAGCCGGCTGGCGCAGCGCTCCAGGCAGCGCGCGACCCGCGTGTGGTCGCGGATCATGGCCAGCTTCGGCCAGGTCGCCCGCTCCCCTTCGATCACGAAGTGGGCGAGGTCCTCACGGGTCGGGTTCCGCAGGATCTTGCGGTACTGGAGCGGCTCGAAGCGCGGGTGGATGTCGATGTCCCCGCGGTACTCCTGCTGAGCCAGCGACATCATCAGCTCCATGGCGCCCTTGAGCGGTGTCAGCCCCGCCACCGTGCGCGCCACCTGCATCGCCTGCATGCCCTGCGTGCGCATCGCGCCGACCGCGACCCCCACCGCGAAGGCCGACACC
Organism: Deltaproteobacteria bacterium; assembly: GCA_029261955.1. Lineage (GTDB taxonomy): Bacteria > Myxococcota_A > UBA796 > UBA9615 > UBA9615 > CALCXL01. The sequence goes on from JAJDAI010000893.1 coordinate 805, forward strand.
CCCTGCTGGGTCGAGCCGGACAGGAAGGGCACGACGTGGGGGTTGGTCTGGCTGACGATGAAGTGGTTGACGTTGTGCAGGCGGCTCATGCGCATCATCGGCAGGTCGCCGCCGAAGGAGCCGTCGATCCAGGTCTCGGTGTCGATGTAGGGCCGCTCCTGCTCGCCGCGCCGCTGGGTGAGCGTGACCGGCGGGAACAGGCCCGGCACCGCGCTGCTGGCGAGCGCCGCGGACGAGATCAGCACGTTCGGCGAGGTCAGGTGGCAGAGGATGCGCGGCTTCTGGCTGATGCGGGTCGGCGACACCGAGATGTTCAGGGTGCGGCCCGAGCGCGCGTGCGCCTCCTCGAAGGTGTGCCGGCCGCAGTTGGCCTCGATGACCCGGAGCATCGCCTCCGGCTTCATGAGCGAGCGCTCGCGCAGCATGCCCAGGATCGAGCGCCACTCCAGGCCCATGAGCTGGATGTCGGGGACCTCCTCGGAGAAGAGGGCCTCGAGCTCGGCGTCGCTGCGGGAGCAGATGCCCGACGCGATCATCGCGCCCATGGACGCGCCCGACATCACGTGGGGCAGCAGCTTCGCGCGCCAGAGGGCCCGCACCACACCGAGGTGATAGAAGCCGAGCGTCGCGCCGCCGCTGAGCAGCAGGGCGGTCCGCCCGAAGTTGGCCAGGGCGCGTGAGAGCACGGCCAGCTTCTCGCGCGCAGGCCAGCCGGGGATGTTCGAGTCCACCAGCCCGGAGATCGTGGCTTCGATCTCCGACAGGTACTCCCCGATCAAGCGCTTCGTGCCCGTGGGCGCGACCGCGTAGAGCTCGGGGGCGCTGACGTCGCCCAGGTTGCGGTGCATCGACTCGTGCAGGTGGTCGACCAGGTCCTCGATGCGCCCGGCGGCCCGCATGCTGCGCAGGGAGTCCAGCTGCTGCCGGATCAGGGCGTGGTGGTAGTGGTCGGACTTGGGGTCCGAGCGCCAGCCGTCCAGGCCGGTGGCGGCCTCGAAGGATCGTGCTGCGTGCAGCCACTCCTCGTAGGAGTTGGCGTTCCGCATGTCGGCGGCCAGGGACCGGCGTCGAAACATGTCCGGACTCTGCCGTGTTCAGTCGGACGCGTCGACCGCGTCACCGAGCCAGCCCGCGAGGATCTCCGCGAAGCGCCGTCCGCGCAGCACCGGGCCCATGTGGCCGCAGCCTTCCACGACCTGCTGGCTCGCCTCGGGCAGGGCGCCCGCGAGCAGCTCGTTGACGGCGAGGGCTTCGGGCCGGGTCTGCTCGCCGGCGAGAAAGAGGGTGGGGCAGGTGATCGCCGCGTACTCCTCCAGCGTCGTCGTCGCCTGCGCGCAGGCCCGGACCTCGCACCAGACCTTGTCGGCGTGGGCCAGGAAGGGCGCGCGCTGGTGGTCGCCCATCGCCTCCCAGGCCCCGGGTCCGTTCCAGAACGCCAGGAAGCGCTGGAGCCAGCCCTCGACCCCGTCCTCGCGGTCCAGGAAGGCGGCCTGCCGCCGCGCGAGATCCCCGCCCAGCAGCGGGAAGGCGACGGGCTCCCACAGCGCCAGGCTGGCGACGGGGCGGACGCGGGCGGCCTGCAGCGCCAGGAAGCCGCCGTAGCTGTGCCCCACGACGTGAGCGCCCTCGGGCAGCACGTCGAGCACGAGCTGAAGGTCCTGCCGCCAGTCGAAGCCCTCGATGCCCGCCCAGGGCAGGCCGGAGTAGCCGCTGAGCGCGGGCACGTGCACGGGACGGTGGGCTGCGAGCTCGTCCGCGACGCGTCGCCACTGGCGCGGTCCGAGGCCCGAGCTGTGCACCAGGACGACGGGCGTCCGGTCAGTGTGGTGACCACTCATGAAACGGCACAGCTCCTTCACAGCTTCACAACATTGGATCGGTCTGCTCCGTCTGCGCGTCGGTCTGCGCGCCGGAGGTGCGGAGCATGTACCGGATCCTTCTTCTTCCTGTGCTGATCGGCGTGATGTCCCTGCTCGGCTGCAACGACAACGCGCTGCGCCAGCTCGGGGATCCGCTCCAGGATCCCTACGGTGATCCCGCGAACGACGACGACGACTCCTGGGACGGCCAGGACGACGACGACTCCGGCGGCCCCTACGACGACGGCCAGCCCGACGACGACGACTCCGACGGCCCCGGGCCCTCCGACGACGACGACGCCGCGGACGAGCCACCGCCCCAGCGCATCGGCGAGTGCCCACCCGAGGCCATCCCCCTCACCGACTTCTACGGGCCCGACGGCCAGGACGAGATCTACGTGCTCGCCTGGAACAACACGCAGGCCACCGCGACCCTCGTCACGCCCGTCGCCGGCCTCTACGACGTCTACGACACCGAGGTCTCCGAGAGCGGCGCCAGCCAGACCAACGAGTCCGGCTACATCCGCATCGCCAACGACCACAACCCCTCGGGCGTGCCCGAGTGGGGCAACTGCGTGAACGACTGGATCGTGCCCGACGTCGACAACGACGGACCGCCCGCCCTGCCCTGGGTCTACCTGGGCACCTTCGACCTGAACGACGGCGACAACCAGGTGATCCTGTCCCACTACTGCCCCATCTTCCGGGCCGGCGAGTGCGGGACCTTTCACGTCGGCGACCCCGACGCGGCCAGCGGCTGCAACGACTCGGGGCCCAACTCGATCCACCTGAACGCCGAAGGGATCTGCCTGATCCCGCGCAGCCCGTGAGGCTGCGGGTCGCCCTGCTGCTCCCCTTCAGCCTGGCAGCACGCCGCAGGCGATCAGCCCGTCCCTGAGCTGCGCCGCGCTCTCGAAGCGCAGCGCCTGCATGCCCACGGCCCGCGCGCCCTCGCAGTTGCGCTCCCGGTCGTCCACGAACAGGCAGGCCCCCGGCGGCAGCCCCAGGGCCTCCGCCGCGCCCGTGTAGGCCTCCGCCGCCGGCTTGCGCACGCCGGTCTTCCAGGACACGAAGGTCCACTCGAGGAAGCGCGACAGCTCCAGCTTGTCCTCGATGGAGAGGTACCAGCTCGGGTAGTTGCTCAGCGCGTGCATGACGACGCCTCGCTCCTTCAGCTCGGCCAGCAGCTCCTCCATGCCGGCGAGGAAGCGGTAGCCCTCGCGAAACATGCGCAAAAACGCCTCGCGGTCGAAGCTGCGCTCGTCCTCGAAGAAGGTCCGCAGGAAGGTGTCCTCGTCGATGATCGCGCGCTCGAACTCCTTCCAGCCCGTGCGGTTCTGGCCGCTGACCAGCTCCACCCAGCTCTGGCCGAAGAAGGCCGGCATGAGGCGGTAGGGGTCCCAGACGATGGTGTCCATGACGTCGAGGAGGAGCACGGTCGGTCTCATCGATTTGCCCAGGCGTAGGGGTCGCGGTCGAAGGACCAGGGGCCGGGCCGGGTCTCGTGGGTGAGGCACTCGGCGAGGCGTTTCAGGTAGCGGTCGCGCGAGATCTCCACGGCGCCGAAGCGCCCGACGTGATCCGTGTAGACCTGGGAGTCGAGCAAGGCGAAGTCCCAGAGCTTCAGCTGCTGCACGAGGGCCACGAAGGCCAGCTTCGAGGCGTCCGCCGCGCGGGAGAACATGGACTCGCCGAAGAAGATCCCGCCGATCGACACGCCGTAGAGCCCGCCCACGAGCTGCTCGTCGATCCAGGCCTCGACGCTGTGCGCGAAGCCCAGTTCGAAGAGCTCGCCGTAGGCCTGCTCCATCTCGTCCGTGATCCAGGTCCCGTCCTGACCCAGGCGCGGGATGTCGGCGCAGGCCCCGATGACCTCGTCGAACGCGGTGTCCATCGTGATCCGGTAGGGCTGCTTGCGGGCGCGCTGCTTCAGGGTTCGGGGCACGTGGAGCTGGTCCAGCTCGAGCACGAAGCGGGGGTCGGGCGAGTGCCAGAGGATGGGCTGGCCGTCGGAGTACCAGGGGAAGATGCCCAGGCAGTAGGCCTTGATCAGGCGATCGGGGTGCAGGTCGCCGCCGATCGCCAGCAGGCCGCGTGGTTCGGCGGCGCGGGGATCGGGAAAGATGTGTGCTTCTGGGAGGGCGTAGATCGGCACCTGCGGAAGGGTAGGAAAGCAGGCGCTTCGGCGGTACTCGTCCCGCGGGAATTCGGCCTCAGCCGGCGCTCAAGGCGGCGACGCGGCGCACGATCTCGGGGACGTGGTAGGCCAGGATCGTGTTGTGGTCGCCGGGGCTCAGCGGCACCAGCTCCCCGCCCGACCAGGCCGCCAGGCGCTCGGCGTGGTCGAAGCCGACCATGTGGTCGCGCACCGTGTGCAGGACCAGGACGGGGCCCTGGTATGCGGCCAGCTTCGCCTGGTGGTCCAGGTGCTCGGTCGCCTCGGCCTGGAGCTCGGCCGCGGTGCAGCCCAGCTCCTCGGGCGTCACGCGCAGCAGCACCCGCTCCAGGGGCGAGGCGATGCCGCTCTCCAGCACCAGCCCCTTCACGGGCCGGTTCGCAGCGAGGTGGAGGCCGTAGATCGAGCCGACGGAGCGGCCGTAGACCAGGGTCTTCGCGGGGTCGAGCCCGCTGTGGTCGAAGATCGCGAGCGCGTCCGCCAGCATGCGCACCATCGCGGGCTGACCGCTCGATCCGCCGTAGCCGCGGTACTCGGCCAGCAGGACCCCCAGCCCCGCGTTCACGAAGGCGGGAGCGAGGTCGTCCACGTAGTCCGCGACCACCTCGCCGTTGCCGTGGAAGTGCAGGAGCGTGTCCTGGCCCGGAGCGGCGGGCTGGTGCCAGCAGTGCAGCTCGGCGCCGTCCACCGGCACGACGAAGGGGGCGGTGAGGGGGGCGCGGCGGGGGAAGAAGTAGCGCTGGCTGATCAGGCGGTGGTCGAGGTGCATGGCGGCATTCTGGCTCTCCGCTCCCAGCGGCGGAGCAGGCCCGAGGGACTGCAGGATCCTGCAGGTGCCCCTGCAGGGCCCCGCAGGCCTTCGGGCCCCTCTCTCCGGTCACCATTCTGAAAACAGGCGGAGAATCAGCCAGTTGCGTCCGCAGGGCCAAGCTGGCACGGCCCCCGCAACGTCTCTGGGTGTCGGCGCATCAGGAAGCGCCCCAACCCAGGAGAGACCATGAACGCCATCAAGATCATCGCCGCTGTCGCCGCCCTCCTCCTCGCCCTGCCGGCTCTCGCAGCCCGGACCGCCCCCGAGGACGCGGTCGAGTCCTCGGAGCAGAAGCCCCAGCGCGGCGAACGCCGCCTCGCCCGCCTCGCCGAGAAGCTGGGCCTCAGCGAAGCCCAGACCGCCGAGATCGCCGCCATCAAGGCGGACTTCAAGGAGCAGACCTCGCCGAGCCGCGACGAGGTCAAGGCCCTGCGCGCCGAGGTCAAGGCGCTGTGGGCGGAGCAGCCGGTCGATGTCGGCGCCATCCAGGCCAAGGCCGCCCAGCTGGACGAGGTCCAGGACGAGCTGCGCGACCAGCGCATCGAGATGAAGGCCGAGATGCTCGGGGTGATGACGCCGGAGCAGCAGAGCGAGTTCGTCGCCGACATGGGTGAGCGCCGTGGCCACAAGGGCAAGCGCGGCAAGCGTGGCAAGCGCGGCCAGCGTGGCAAGGGCCAGCGTGGCGGCGAGCAGGCCACCGACTGAAGCAGCCCGAACCGACGGCCGACCCCGATGCCTGCCCAGGCAACCGGGTCGGCCCGGTTCTCGCCCGGGCAAGCCCAGCCGCGTATGTTCGCCCCGAACCCCTCATCCCGGTCCACGACATGAGCCCCGCCCAGGTCGGCCACTACACCTGCATGCTCTGCGACGCCCACTGCGGCCTGCGGGTGCAGTGCGAGGACGGGCGCGTCACCGACATCCGGGGCGACGCGGACGACCCCTTCTCCCGCGGCCACATCTGCCCGAAGGCGACGGCCATCGGGGACCTGATGGAGGACCCGGACCGGGTGCGGCAGCCCCTGAAGCGCACGGCCGACGGCTTCGTGCCGGTGTCCTGGGACGAGGCGCTCGACGACATCGCCACGCGCCTCGCCGCCATCCGCCGGGCCGGTGGCCCCGACGCCATCGCGACCTACATGGGCAACCCGACCGCACACGACCACGGTGCGTCCCTCGCGAGCGTCGTGCTCCGGAAAGCGCTGGGCGGCAGCAACCACTACAGCGCGCTGAGCATCGACACCCTGCCCCGCATGGTCGCCAGCCACGTGATGTACGGCGTGCCCACGGCCGTGCCCATCCCCGACATCGACCGCAGCGACCTGCTGGTGATCCTCGGCGCCAACCCGCTCGTGTCCAACGGCAGCGGCATGGTCTCCCCCGACCTCCGGGTGCGCCTGGCGGACATCCAGGCCCGCGGGGGGCGGATCGTGGTCCTGGACCCCCGCCGGACCGAGACCGCCGACAAGGCCGACGCCTTCCACTTCATCCGGCCCGGCAGCGACGCGCTCGTGCTCCTCGCGATGATCGAGCACCTGTGCAGCCGCGGCTTCGCTGCGAAGAGCTCCGTGCTGCAGCGCTTCGGCTCGGGCGGCATCGAGGCCTTGAAGCAGGCGGCCGCGGCCTTCACGGCGGAGCAGGTCCAGGAGCGCACCGGGGTGCCGGCGGCGGCCTTGCGCGGCATCGCCGAGGAGCTCGCGAGCACGCCCCGCGGCAGCCTCTACGGCCGCATGGGCACCTGCGTGCAGGAGCACGGCACGAGCGCGACGATCCTCATCGACCTCGTGAACGCGCTCGCCGACAACCTCGATCACGAGGGCGGCACGCGCTTCGGCACGCCCGGCGTCGACCTGCTGCGCCTCGCGTCCTTCCTCCCCAAGAGCGAAGACCTGGGCGCGAAGCGGTCGCGCATCGACGGCCTCCCCAGCTTCCTCGGTGAGTACCCCGTCGCCGCCCTGCCGTCCGAGATCGAGGTTCCCGGCCGCGGCCAGGTCCGCGCGCTGCTGGTGCACGCCGGCAACCCGGTGTCCTCCAACCCCAACGGCGCGCGCCTCGGCGAGGCCCTCGAGGGGCTGGACCTGGTGGTCGCCGTGGACATCTACGTCAACGAGACCACGCGGCACGCCCACTACATCCTGCCGACCCCGGTGGGCTTCGAGCGTCCCCAGTACCCGCTGTTCTTCGGCCAGCAGGGGGTGCGCAACTTCGCGTTCTTCGACGCGCCGCTCGTGCCGGCTCCCAAGGGGGTGTGGGAGAGCTGGGACATCCTCGTCGAGCTCGCGGCGCGGACCTCCAGCCGGCTCGGCGGCCTGCGGCACCTCGCGGCGATGGCCTTGCGCGGCATCCGACGATTCGGACCGGAGCGGATCATCGATCTGCTGCTGCGCCTCGGCCCCCAGCCGATCCGCCTGGCGGGCCTGCGGGCTGAGGGCACGACCACGGACCTGGGGCCCCTCGAGCCCCGGCTGAAGACGATCCTCGGCTGGAAGAAGAAGCGCCTGGCCCTCTTTCCCGACCTGCTCGCCGAGCAGCTGCCCGCCCTGGCGCAGCTCCGGGACAGCGAGCCGCCCGAGCTTGTGCTCATCAGCCGGCGCACCCTGCGCAGCAACAACTCCTGGCTGCACAACCTGGGGCGGCTGACCCGCGGGCGGGGGCGATGCACCCTGGAGATGAGTCCGCTGGATGCCGAGGGGCGGGGCCTCGTCGACGGGGCGACGGTCCTGTTGATCTCCGGGATCGGACGCATCGAGGTGCCGCTGGCGGTGACCGATCGCGTGATGCCCGGCGTCGTCTGCCTGCCGCACGGCTGGGGCCAGAAGCGCGAAGGCGTGGCCCTGCGGGTCGCGAGCGAGCAGGTCGGTGCGAGCGTGAACGACGTCATCGACCACCGCCGCGTGGATCCGGTCTCCGGCACCAGCGCGCTCAGTGGTCAGCCGGTGACGGTCGAGGCCCGGAGCTAGCATGGCCACCGTGTCCTCCCCCGAGACCTCCCGCGTGCGCTGGGCGACCCTGCTGGTCACGGTCGCCGTCGTCGCCGCGCTGCTGAGCACCACCGCGCTGAGCTGGTTCCAGGCGAACCGCGCGGCGGAGCTCATCGTGGCGGCGCAGGGCAACCAGCTCCGGGCGGCCGCCGCGCGTGGCCTTCGCCAGTCCCGGGAGCGGCCGGTGTGGCTCGCCGAGTTCCACGAGGACCAAGCGCCCGAAGGCCTCATCGCGGTGGCCATCGTCCGCGAGGACGGGCTGGGGCCGAGCGTCGGGGACTACGATCTGGCGCCGCTCCTGGACCTGCTGGAGCCCGGGGTGCCCTTGCGCTTGGGCTCGGAGATCGCGCTGCTCTCCACGCCCCGGCGTCGCGGCCGCCGCGGCCAGGCCCGACGGGGCGCCCGCCTGCTCCTCGTCTACGAGAGCGCGCCGGCGGAGGCCCTGCGTGCGGGTGCGACGCGGACCCTCGGCTTCGGCTGGTTCGCGGGGCTGGCGCTGCTGGTGCTCGCGGGGGTGGTGTGGCGCAAGTCGCTGGCGGCGGAGCGGGACGCGCGCGAGCTGGAGCGCAGGCGCCACCTGGCTGCGCTCGGTGAGCTGTCGGCGGTCCTCGGGCACGAGATCCGCAACCCGCTGGCCTCGTTGAAGGGCCACGCGCAGCTGCTGCAGCGCAAGCTCCGGGACGACGAGGCGCTGGAGGCCAAGGCCTCGCTCGTGGTCGAGGAGGCCCTGCGCCTCGAACGGCTGACGGGGAGGATCCTGGCCTTCGCGCGGACGGGGGAGGCGAATCGCAGCCCGCAGGATCTGCCCGCGCTGCTGACCGCCTTGATCTCCCGCCTGGACGAGCCGCGCGTGGAGCTCGATCTCGCCGCGGCCCCGCCCCGGTGGTCCCTCGACCCCGACTGGTTCCCCCAGGCCCTCGAGAACCTCGTGCGCAACGGCCTCGAAGCCGGCGAGGGACCCGTCGTGCTCTCCGCCCGCCTGGCCGGCCGCTCCCTCGTGTTCGAGGTGCGGGACCACGGCCCCGGCTTCGGGCCCGAGCAGCGCGACCGCGTCTTCGAGCCCTTCCACACCGGCAAGGTCCGCGGCACGGGCCTCGGCCTGGCCATCGCGCGCCGGGTCGTCGAGCAGCACGGCGGCACGATCGTCGCCCTGGACGCGCCCGGCGGCGGCGCCCTGGTCCGCATCACCCTGGAGCCGAGCACGTGAGCGCCCACATCCTCATCGCCGACGACGAGCCCGGCAT